>NZ_WBKS01000106.1:0-21819 GCF_008868145.1 Micromonospora sp. AMSO1212t | reverse complement strand
ACCCCACCCCACTCCACCCCATCCTTGACCCCGGCGATCATGAGGTTGGCGGCATTTAAGGAGATCGAAAAGGCCGTCAACCTCATGATCGACGGGGTCAAGGATGGGGTGGAGTGGGGTGGGGTGGCGGTCCCGCCCCGTGCCGGGACCGCCGGCCCACCCACGAGAGGGTGGACCGGCGGCGGGGCTGGAACTCATCGGTCGGCTGAGGAATTTTCCTCTGCGGTCTCCGGGATCGCCACGTGGAGGCGGATCTGGGGGACCAGCATGTCGTCCACGTCCAGCGCGCGGGACGCCCCGTCCGGCTCCCAGCCCGTCGAGCCGAGGAAGTTCCGGGTCGCCGCGTCGGCGTCGAACGCCCACGCCACCGCCCGGGTCAGGCCGTCGGCGCGCCAGTGGTCGACAGCCGCGGCGAGCAGCCGGCTGCCGTGCCCGCGCCGCCCCCACCGGGGCTCGACCAGCAGGTCCGTGACCGCAGCGACGCCCGAGGCGAGCGCCTCGGCCGGCTCGTCGGGGGCGAGCGCGTCGGCATCGGCCGGACCGGAGGCGACGAACCCCACCAGATAGGATTGCGCCGCCTGTTCGACGGCGACCAGCACCCGGTGCGCGCCCGAGGGCGGCTCCTGCACCGCCGCGCCCCACCGCCGCGCGAGGTACGCCTCGTCGAGGTTGTCGAGCACGTGCCGTGGCAGGATCCGGCGGTACGCGACCCGCCAGGTCGCGAGCTGGATGCGTGCGATCTCGCCGGCGTCCTCGGGACGCGCGGGCCGGACGTAGCCTGCAGCCATGGCACGTGAGCCTACGCAGGGCGAGGAGGGTGACGGTGGCGCAGGGTGCCGGGCGGACGATCACGCAGGTCGTCGCCGTGGTGGCGCTCGCCGCGGCGGTCACCGTGTTCCTCTCCGTGGCGGCGGTCCGGCACGGCTTCTTCGACCTCCAGGTCTACTACGGCGCGCTGACGTACTGGGCGCGCGACGGCGGGGAGATCTACGACTTCCTGCGCCCCGGCACGCAGTACGGCTTCACCTACCCGCCGTTCGCCGCGCTGGTGATGCTGCCGATGGCGTACCTGCCGTGGGGCGCGGCGATCGTGGTGAGCGTGACCGCGACAGTGCTGGCGAGCGCCGTGGTGATCTGGCGGCTGCTGGACCCGGTGGCCCGCCGGTCCGGCTGGACCCGCTGGTTCGCCCTCGCGGTCGCGTTCTGCCTGGCCGCCGCGTACGAGCCGATGCGCGAGACGGTCAACTTCGGCCAGGTCAACATGCTGCTGCTGTTCCTGGTGGCGGTGGACCTGCTGTGGCTGCTGCCGGCGCGCAGCCGCTGGGCGGGCGTGGGCATCGGCCTGGCCACCGCGATCAAGCTGACGCCCGGCATCTTCATCGTCTACCTGCTGGTCACCGGCCGCTGGCGGGCCGCGCTCACCACCGTCGGCACGGCCGCCGTCGCCACGCTCGTGGCCGCCGGTCTCTTCCCGGACGCCTCCCGGGAGTTCTGGACCGAGGCGCTGTGGAACACCGACCGGGTCGGTGAGCTGGCGTTCGTCTCCAACCAGTCGCTGCGCGGGGTGGTGGCCCGGCTCGACCCGCAGCACCCGAGCACGATCGCCTGGCTGGTGCTCGTACTCCTGACGCTCGTGATCTGGGGGTGGCGGTCGCGGGCGGCGGTGGCCGCCGGCGACGAGGCCACCGGCCTGGCCCTGACCGGCGCCGTGATGTGCCTGGTCAGCCCGGTGACGTGGGTGCACCATCTGGTCTGGTTGCTGCCCGGGCTGATCCTGCTCGTCGACAACGGCACGGCGGCGCCCGCGCGCAGCCGCCGGCGCCGTCTGCTGCTGGCCGCCGCGCTGATCGGGTACGCGCTGCTGTGCAGCCGGATCGTCTGGTCCTGGGAGAAGGACTTCACCGGCGTGGACGGTTTCCTCGGCAGCAACACGTACGTGTGGATCAGCCTGGCGCTGCTGCTCGGGCTGCCGATCCGGCGGTGGCTCACGCCGACCGGCGGGGAGGGGCCCGGCGGTGACCTCCCGGCCGGGTCAGCTTCCGGTGGTGTACCGCAGCTCGCGGAGCAGGATCGGGGCGAGGCCGCCGGACAGCGGCACCGGGTAGGTGGACTCCTCGCCGTCCGGTGAGTGACCGGCCCGCTCGTAGAAGCGGCGGGCGCGGGCGTTGTCGGCGAGCACCCAGAGCCGGTATCCGGTCCAGCCCCGCTCGGCCAGGCCGTCGCGGGCCGCCGCGAGCAGCGTCCGCGCGGCGCCCGAGCCCCAGTGCGTCGGCTCCAGGTAGATCGCCACCAGCTCGCCGTGCGCCGGGTCGAGGTCGCTGCGGTCCTGGTTGTTCCGGTACGGCCCGAACGTGGTGAACCCGACGATCGTGCCGCCGTCCTCGGCGACGAGCGTGGTGAACGGGTGCTCCGGGTCGGCGGTGCCGAGGTCGCGGCGGCGCTGTGCCCAGGCGCGGGGGTTCAGCCGGCTCAGCACCTCCTCGGGCATGATCCCGGCGTAACCCGCCTGCCAGCCGTGGACGTGCACCCGGGCGATCGCCTCGGCGTCGTCCGGTTCCTCCCGGCGAATGGTGAGCACCTGTCCGTTCTATGCCCCGGCGGGCGATCGGTCCAGCCGCCGCTCCCGGCCCGGCGCGTCGAGCATCGCGTGGCGGTCCGGAGGCGTCATGTCGTACCGCTGGATTAGGGTCGCCGACGATGGCCGTATCGGAATCGCTCTCCCTCACCCAGGCCCGCCGGATCGCCCTGGCCGCCCAGGGCTTCGCCGACCCGGCGCCCACCGGCGTGCCCACCCGGCGGCACCTGCGCCGGGTGCTCGACCGGGTCGGGCTGATCCAGATGGACTCGGTGAACGTGCTCCAGCGGGCGCACTACCTGCCGCTCTACAGCCGGCTCGGGCCCTACCCGACCGCGCTGCTGGACACCGCCGCCTACCGCCGCCCGCGCGAGCTGTTCGAATACTGGGCGCACGAGGCGTCGCTGGTGCCGGTGGGGCTGCACCCGGTGTTGCGCTGGCGGATGGCCAAGGCCCGCGACGAGTCCTGGGGCGGGATGCGCCGGATCGCCGAGGAGCAGCCCGAGCTGGTCGCCTGGGTCCGCGACGAGGTCGCCGCGAGAGGGCCGCTGACCGCGGCCGAGATCGAGCACGACGCGCCACGGGAGACCGGCAACTGGGGCTGGAACTGGTCGGCGGTGAAGCGGGCGCTGGAGTTCCTGTTCTGGGCCGGCGAGGTCACCGCCGCCGACCGCACCAACTCGTTCGCCCGCCGCTACGACCTGCCCGAGCGGGTGCTCCCGGCCGCCGTGCTGGACGCGCCCACCCCGACCGACGCCGAGGCGCACCGCACGCTCGTCTCGATGGCCGCCCGTTCGCTCGGCGTCGCCGCCGAACCGGAGCTGCGCGACTACTTCCGGCTGCCGGTCACCGGGGCCCGGCGGGCGGTGGCCGAGCTGGTCGAGGCGGGCGAGCTGACCCCGGTCACGGTCCAGGGCTGGCGGCACCCCGCCTACCTGCACGCGGACGCCCGGCTGCCCCGCTGGGTGCGTGGCAACACGCTGGTCAGCCCGTTCGACCCGCTGGTCTGGGAACGGGCGCGCACCGAGCGGCTGTTCGGCTTCACCTACCGGATCGAGATCTACGTGCCGGCGCCGCAGCGGGTCTACGGCTACTACGTGCTGCCGTTCCGCCAGGGCGAGCGGTTCACCGCCCGGGTCGACCTGAAGGCCGACCGGAAGGCCGGGGTGCTGCTGGTGCCCGCCGCCTGGGTCGAGCCGGGGGCCGACCCGGGGGAGACCGCTGTGGCGCTCGCCGCCGAGCTGTACCGGCTCGCCGGCTGGCTCGGCCTGGACGCGGTCGCCCCGCCCACCGCAGGCGACCTGGCGGGGCCGCTGGCCGCCGCGCTGGTGGGCGTGGCCGGTGTACGGTGAGCGCGTGACGAGCGTTGACCGGCCTGCCGCCGCGCCCGACCCGCACCCCGAGCCGGACCCGCACGGGCACGCGCAGGAGCCGGAGTCCGGGCCGCGGGGCGAGGCGCACGCTTTCGCGCACGCCGGGCAGCCTTCGCACGCCGAGGCGCACGCGCACGCCGGTCCGCATGCTCCCGCCGGAGCACCCGGAGCACCGTGGCCCGGGGGTTACCCGGTGGCGTACCAGCCGGTCGAGGCCGACCGGTTCACCCGGATGGTGATGCGCCTGCACGCCCGCGCCCCGCGCTGGGCGGTGCCGCTGGCCGCGCTCGGCTGCGTCGGCATCGGCATCGCGTACGCGCTGATCAGCGACCCGACCCGGAGCGACCCGGACGCCGCGCCGACCTGCCTGCTCAAGCTGACCACCGGGCTGGACTGCCCGGGCTGCGGCGGCACCCGCGCGCTCTGGTACGTGCTGCACGGCGACCTGCCCGCCGCGGCCCGCCACCACTTCCTGTTCATCTTCGCGCTGCCGTTCCTGGCCTGGCTCTTCGTGGCCTGGGCCGGCAACCGGGCGTTCGGCTGGAAGCTTCCCGAGCTCCAGTTCAGCCCCAAGGTCGTCGGCATGTTCCTGGCTGCCTGGGCGGTCTTCTCGGTGGCCCGTAATCTCCCCTGGGCCCCCTTCACCTCGCTCTACGTCTGACCGGGGCCGAGCCCTCCGCGAGATCTTGGACACCTGGGCGGAGCGCCCGCTGGTCGGCCGCGTGCCCGATTTCCACGGCGACGGCGCGGCCACTACAGTCGCAGGAATGCCGGAGATGGTTCAGCCCCAGGTCAAGTTGATCGCGTGGACCCAGTTCCAGGCGCCCGAAGAGGTGCCGTGGTCCACCGACGCCGACGGTGGGCAGGCGCTCGCCGAGTTCGCCGGCCGGGCCTGCTACCAGAGCTGGAAGAAGCCGAACCCGGCCACCGCGACCAACGCCGGTTACCTGGCGCACATCCTGGAGGTCGGCCACCTGAGCGTGCTGGAGCACGGCTCGGTGAGCTTCTACTTCAGCGGCGTCTCCCGCTCGTTCACGCACGAGCTGATCCGGCACCGGCACTTCTCCTACTCGCAGCTGTCCCAGCGCTACGTGCCGGAGCGGGACGCGGCGATGGTCGAGCCGTCGGTGATCGCCGACGACCCGGAGCTGCACAAGAAGTTCGTCGAGGCCACCGACGCGGCGGTGCGGGCGTACACCGAGTTGCTGGAGGGGCTGGAGTCCCGTTTCACCGACGAGCCCAACCCGACGCTGCGCCGCAAGCAGGCCCGCCAGGCGGCCCGGGCGGTGCTGCCGAACGCCACCGAGACGCGGATCGTCGTGACCGGCAACTACCGGGCCTGGCGGCACTTCGTCAAGATGCGCGCCACCGAGCACGCCGACGTGGAGATCCGCGAGCTGGCGGTGGAGTGCCTGCGCCAGCTCAAGGGTGTCGCGCCGAACGTCTTCGCCGACTTCGTGATCTCCACCCTGCCCGACGGCACCGAGGTGGCGGCGTCGCCGCACGCGGAGTGACTCGTCGCCCTTCGCCGCCGGGCCACCGGCGGCCGTCCGCTAGGTTGTGAGCATGACGCACGACCACTCCGCCGCCCCGAGCCGGGGCGCGTCGCGCCCGTTCGGGCGGGTGATGACGGCCATGGTGACCCCGTTCACGCCGGACGGTGGCCTCGACCTCGACGGCGCCGCCCGGCTGGCCGAACATCTCGTCGACCAGCAGGGCAACGACGCGCTGGTGCTCAACGGCACCACCGGCGAGTCCCCGACCACCACGGAGGCGGAGAAGGAGTCGCTGATCCGTACCGTGGTCGAGGCGGTCGGCGACCGGGCCAGGATCGTCGCCGGTGTGGGCACCAACGACACCCGGCACACCGTCGAGCTGGCCACGCAGGCCGAGAAGGCCGGCGCGCACGGTCTGCTGGTGGTCACGCCGTACTACAACAAGCCGCCGCAGGCCGGGCTGCTGCGTCACTTCACCACCGTCGCGGACGCCACCGGCCTGCCGGTCATGCTCTACGACATCCCGCACCGCACGGGCGTGGCGATCGCCACGGAGACGCTCGTGAAGCTGGCCGAGCACGGCCGGATCGTCGCGGTGAAGGACGCCAAGGGCGACCTGTTCGCCACCTCGGAGGTGCTCAGCCGCACCGACCTGGCCTACTACAGCGGCGAGGACGCGCTCACCCTGCCGATGCTGTCGGTCGGCGCGGTCGGCGTGGTCGGCACCTCCACCCACTTCACCGGCGCGCTGACCAAGCAGATGATCGAGGCGTTCGAGGCGGGCGACAACGCCCGGGCGCTCGCCCTGCACCGGCAGTTGCTGCCGCTCTACACCGGCATCTTCCGCACCCAGGGCACGATCCTGGTCAAGGCCGGCCTGGGGGCGCAGGGTCGCCCGGCCGGTCCGGTGCGGCCGCCGCTCGTCGACGCCACCGGTGACGAACTGGCCCAGCTGCGCGCCGACTGCGCCGCGGCGGGCCTGCCCCTGCCCGAATGAATCAACGACACGACGGACGCCGCGCGACGGCGTCGCAGAATGAGGTGACGCGTGACCGAGGCGCACATCGAGGGTGAGCTGCCCCCGCCGCTGCCCGAGGGCGGCCTGCGGATCATCCCGCTCGGCGGACTCGGCGCCATCGGCCGGAACATGACCGTCTTCGAGTACGACGGCAAGCTGCTCATCGTCGACTGCGGGGTGCTGTTCCCCGACGTCGAGCAGCCGGGTGTGGACCTGATCCTGCCCGACTTCGGCCCGATCCTGGACCGGCTGGCCGACGTGCAGGCGATCGTGCTCACGCACGGCCACGAGGACCACATCGGCGCCGTGCCGTACCTGCTCGCACACAAGCCGGACATTCCGCTCGTCGGCTCCCAGTTCACGCTCGCGCTCGTCGAGGCGAAGCTGGCCGAGCGGCGGATCCAGCCGTACACACTGACCGTGCGGGAGGGCGGCCGGGAACGGCTCGGCCCGTTCGAGTGCGAGTTCTTCGCGGTGAACCACTCGATCCCGGACGCGCTGGCGGTGGCCATCCGTACCCCGGCCGGCCTGGTGCTGCACACCGGTGACTTCAAGATGGACCAGCTTCCGCTCGACGGGCGGATCACCGACCTGGCCGGGTTCGCCCGGCTCGGCGCCGAGGGCGTCGACCTGCTGCTGTCCGACTCGACGAACGCGGAGATCCCCGGTTTCGTCACGCCGGAGCGGGAGATCGGCCCGGTCCTGGACTCGATCTTCGCGAAGGCCAAGGGGCGGATCATCGTCGCCTCGTTCGCCTCGCACGTGCACCGGGTGCAGCAGGTCTTCGACTCGGCCGCCGAGCACGGCCGCAAGGTGGCGCTGATCGGCCGGTCCATGGTCCGCAACATGGGCATCGCCCGCGACCTGGGCCTGCTCAACATCCCGCCCGGCCTGGTGGTCGGGATCGAGGAGGCCACGAACCTGCCGCCCGAGCAGATCGTGCTGATGTCCACCGGTTCGCAGGGCGAGCCGATGAGCGCGCTGGGCCGGATGGCCAGCGGCGACCACCGGCACATCACCATCGCGCCGGGCGACACGGTCGTGCTGGCGTCCTCGCTGGTGCCCGGCAACGAGACCTCGGTCTACCGGGTGATCAACCGGCTGGCCCGGGCCGGCGCCGTGGTCGTGCACAAGGACGTGGCGAAGGTGCACGTCTCCGGCCACGCCCCGGCCGGCGAGCTGCTCTACCTGCTCAACGTCGTACGCCCGAGCAACCTGATGCCGGTGCACGGCGAGTGGCGGCACCTGCGGGCGCACGCCCGGCTCGGCATCGAGTCCGGCGTCGCGCCGGACCGGGTCGTGATCTGCGAGGACGGCGACGTGGTCGACCTGGTCGAGGGCCGTGCCAGCCTGGTCGGGCGGGTCAAGAGCCGGTACGTCTACGTCGACGGTCTCGCCGTCGGCGACGTCAGCGAGTCGTTGCTCACCGAGCGCCGGATCCTCGGCGACGGCGGCTTCATCGCCGCGACAGTCGTCGTCGACTCGGTCACCGGCAAGGTGGTCGCCGGGCCGACCGTCTCGGCGAAGGGCTTCTCCGAGGACCCGGCCGCGTTCAACCCGGTGATCCCGCTGGTCACCGAGGCGCTGAACCGGGCCGCCGCGGACGGCATCACCGACCCGCACCAGCTCCAGCAGATCGTCCGCCGCACGGTGGGCCGCTGGGTCAACGACGCGTACCGCCGTCGGCCCATGATCGTCCCGACCGTCGTCGAGGTCTGACCCGACCGCGCCGCGCGCCGGTCCACCCTCCGGGGTGGGCCGGCGTCGTCGCTTTCCGGTTACGCCCCGACACGCCGCGTCGAAACGTGCCGCCCGCACTCATCCGATCGGCGTCCGTCTCCGTACCTCCCGACGGCCGGCGTGCCCCTGCGCCGGTCGGGAGGAGCGTGGCGGATGGACCGCAGACGGATGACAGCCATCGGCGTACTGGTGGCGGCGGCCGGGTTGACCGCGGCGGTGACCCTGCCGTCGTTCGCCGGTGAAGGGCCGCGGCGGGCCGCACCGGCGGCCGACGGCGTCGCCCCGGAGGTCCTGGACGCGATGGGCCGCGACCTCGCGCTGACCCGCGACCAGGCGGTGAAGCGGCTGCGGACCGAGCGGTGGGCGGCCGGCACCGTCACCCGGCTGCGCGGGGAACTCGGCGCCGGCTACGGCGGGAGCTGGCTCAGCGAGGACGGCGCCACGCTCACCGTGGCGGTGGCCGACCCGGCCGGCGAGGCGCGGGTGCGGGCTGCGGGCGCGGTCCCGAAGCGGGTCGCCCGCGGCGTCGGCGAGCTGGACGCGGTGAAGAGCCGGCTGGACGCGGCGGGCGCCGACGCCAGCCCGGACGTCGCCGGCTGGTACGTCGACGTGGCCGACAACGCGGTGGTCGTGATCGCCCGGCCGGGCGCGGAGGCCGACGGCCGACGGCTCGCCGCCGCCGCGGGGTCGAAGGCCGCCATGGTCCGGGTGCGTACCGCCGACGAGGCCCCGCGTCCGCTGTTCGACGTGCGGGGCGGCGACGCCTTCCTGATCAACAACGCGGGCCGCTGCTCGGTCGGCTTCTCCGTGGTCGGCGGGTTCGTCACCGCCGGGCACTGCGGCCGGCCGGGGGACCGCACCACCGGATCCAACCGGGTCGCCCAGGGCACGTTCGCCGCCTCCTCGTTCCCCGGTGACGACTGGGCGTTCGTGCGGGTCAACGGCGACTGGACGCCGCAGGGCGTGGTGACCGACTTCAACGACGGCGGCACGGTGGCGGTGAACGGCTCCACCGAGGCGCCGGTCGGCGCGTCGATCTGCCGGTCCGGCTCCACCACCGGCACCCGATGCGGCCTGATCCAGGCGAAGAACGCGACAGTCAACTACCCCGAGGGGACGGTCACCGGGCTGACCCGCACGAACGTCTGCGCCGAGCCGGGTGACTCCGGCGGCGCGTGGCTCTCCGGCGACCAGGCGCAGGGTGTCACCTCCGGCGGCTCGGGCGACTGCACCCGGGGCGGCACCACGTTCTTCCAGCCGGTCAACGAGATCCTCCAGCGCAACAATCTGACGCTGGTGACCGCCGGTGACCAGCCGGCGCCCACCCAGCCTCCGGCCGGCGGCGGCGAGACCACCCCGCCCGCGACCGCCGAACCGACCCCGCCGGGGGACGACACCGACTGCTCCGGTCAGGTGAGCCGGACCGGCCGGATCGCCGCCGGACGGACCCAGGTCCAGCCGGACGGGCGCTTCTTCCGGGTGCCCGGCGGCACCCAGGAGGCGTGCCTGTCCGCGCCGGACGGCGCCCGCGTCGTGCTGGAGCTGCAACGCTTCACCGGCGGCGCGTTCCGCACCGTGGCCCGCGCGGTCTCCGCCGACGGCACTGCCCGGCTGACCGCCGAGACCCAGGCCGGCGCCTACCGGTACCGCGTCGTCGGGTTGTCCGGCTCCGGCGAGTACACGCTGGCGTTCTCCGCCCGCTGACCGCCGCACCCAGACCGCGGCCCTCGACCACCACCGCCCGGTGGTCGGGGGCCGCGCCGCGTCGCGTCACGGTGCGCCGGTGCGGCGGCTCAGGGCAGCGCGGCGACCGCTTCGGCGTACGCGGTACCGGTGCGGACAGCGGCGGCCACCAGCACCGCGAGCTGCGCCGGGGCCACCCCGCACGACAGGTCGGTGGAGACGCCGGCGGCCAGCACCAGCGTCCCGTCGCCGGGCTCGTGCACGTACGCGGCGGGCAGCAGCCGGTCGTGGTTCCAGGCGTTGCAGAACGCGTACGCCTCGGCGCGCCGCCCGGCCGGCAGCCGCCGCTGCGCCACCACCCGGGCGTGCAGCACGTCGCCCAGGCGGCCGAGCAGGCGGAACTGGATCGTGGCCTCGCCCCACCGCCCGGTGAGCGTGCCGTCCGGCTCAGGCGTGTACGGCTCGCCCCGGGCGTCGAGCGCGGCGGCGAGCAGCGCCGCGTCCAGCGGTGCCGGTTCCTCCGGTCCGGGCGGCCCGGGATCGGCCGGATCAATTTCCGGCTCCTCGTCGAACTCGCTCTCGGCAGCCAGCGACACCGGCGCGGCGAGCGGCCGCTCGGCCAGCCACGACGCGATCCGGCCGGACTGGTGCCCGGTGCCGTTGCGGGCGTCGAAGCTGCCGGCGAGCGCTGTCGCCAGTGCCTGCAACTGCGTACCCAGCGTCGCCACGTCCACCTCGGCGGCGGGTCGGGAACCGTGCCCGGGGCGGTGGATCCGCCGCCCGCCCAGCCCGGCCTCGGTGGCCAGGCCGCACAGCAGCGCGCCCGCCGCGGCGAACTCCATCGCCGACAGGTCGTCGGCCGGGCGGTCCAGCTCGGGCAGTTGCTCGGTCAGGATCTCCAGCCCGCGGTGCAGGTAGCCGCCCAGTGCGCAGAAGCGCAGGTGCGCGGCGAGCAGCGGGAACGCGGTCCGCTCGCCGCGGTGCCGGCGGTACGCGCGCACGTGCGCCCGGGCCGCCCGCGTCACCGCGCCGGTACGCAGCCACGGCAGCAGCCCCACGGCGAGCGCCCGTTCCGGCTGGTCCGTGCAGCCCGCCACGCTCGGCGCCATCCGTGGCTCGTCCCCGCCGGCCGGTCCGGCAGGCGGCTCGCCCCGCTCGGTCCGCGCCGCCCGTGAGCCGCCTCTTCCCGCCCGCGACCTGCCACTGCCGGCAGTCGCCGCCTGCGGCTCGACCCAGCCGGCCAGCGCCGGCGCCATCGCCGCAACTGCCGCGTCCGGCTCGCCCCAGCCGGCCAGCAGGTCGGCCCGCCGCGCCGGGGCGCACCCCGCACAGCCACCCACCGGGTCCGTGGCGTCCGCCGCCGACCAGCGCTCGTACGCGCGCCGGGCGGCCGGCTCGTCGCCGAGATGGTCGGCGAGCCGGCAGCGCAGCTCCGCCACCGGCGCCGCGTCCTCGCCCAGCTCCGCGGCGAGCGCGTCCAACAGGGACCGCGCCTGGTCCAGGCCCACCCGGGGCGTGCCGAACGACGCCTCCACCGCCTGCCGCTGGTGCCGGCGCAACCGGGTCAGCTCGTCGGGGCGGGCGTCCAGCAGGCCGGGGTGCCGGGCCAGCGTGGCCCGCATCCGCCGGACCGGTTCCACCGCACGCCACCGCTCGCCCCGGTGCAGGTACGCCTCGACGAGCGCGAACCGCGCCGACAGGGCGGTACGCGGGTCGCCGGTGGCGTCCGCCCGGGACGCGATCCGCTCCAGCTCGGCGCAGCGCTCCGCGCCGTCGGGCCGGTCCCGGGCGTCGGCGAGCGCGGCGGCCAGCCCCCGGTCGCGTGCCGTGGTCACCGGAGCGTCCCGCCGGCCAGCTCGTCGACGGCGTCGGCGAGCTGGCACCCGGTGGTCACGCCACAGTCGACGAGCCGGTCGAGCTGGTGCGGCGTCACTCCGCGTTCCAGGTCGGTGGTGACCTCGCCGCACACCTGGGCCGACCCGTCGTCGGCGACGTGCACGTACGCCTTCGGCCAGAGCCGGTCGTGGTTCCACGCGTTGCAGAAGGCGTGCAGCTCGGTCACGCGCTCGATGCCGAAGTGGTGCGCGACGACTGTGCGTACCTGGAGCAGCTCGCCGGCCGCGCCCCGGCGGTGGAACCAGATCAGGTTCCGCTCCCAGCGGCCCACCAACGCGCCGTCGGGTTCCTCCACCACCGCGTACCCCCGGTGGCCGAGCACGGCGGCGATCAGCTCACCGGTCAGCGGGCGCAGTTCCTGCGGGTGTCCGGCCAGCGGACCGTCCGGACCGTCCTCGATCTCCGGCGACGCCATCGGGCATCCCTTCTGAGGCGAATAACACAAACGACGGTCCGACCCGTGCTGCGACGCGCGGACACGACCCGGAAAAGCGGCGATCCACCGGGTGCCGCCGTTACCGTGACTCTATGGCGGGCCGTACCTCTCAGGCGAGCCGGCGGCGCGGCGCGTCGCCGCGTGGCACCACGAACAACCGCGCCCGGCAACCGGCGAAGAAGACGGCGGCGCGGAAAACGGCGCGGCGGCGCCCGGCTCCCGGGCCGGGCCCGGCCGCGTTCGTCGGCCGGGCCGTGGGCGCCGTCTGGATGGGACTGGCCCACTCGGTGGGCTGGGCGTTCCGGGCGGCCGGGCGGCAGGCCGCGTCCACCCGGGAACTGGATCCGGAGCACCGCCGCGACGGTGGCGGGCTGCTCCTGTTCGGCCTGGCGATCCTCAGCGCGGTGGGCATCTGGGGCGGCGGCGCCGGGCCGGTGGGCCGGCACCTGGCCGACACCGTACGCCTGTTCATCGGCGCCATCTCGATAATCCTTCCGGTGCTGTTCATGGTCGGCGCGTGGCGGCTGATGCGGAGCCCGGCCGACCCCGAGCACCGCGGTCGTGGCCTGGTCGGCTGGGGCTCGATGATGCTGGCGACCGCCGCGATGCTGCACATCGGGCAGAACCCGGTCGACGAGGTCCAGCGTGACTTCGCCGGCGGCCTGATCGGCGCGGGCGTGGGTGACCTGCTGAAGTCGGCGGTGACCGCCTGGGTGGCCATGCCGCTGCTGCTCCTGCTGCTGGTGTTCGGCCTGCTCGTGGTCACCGCGACGCCGATCAACAAGATCCCGGAGCGGCTCGGCCTGCGCGCCGACCCGGCCGGGCCGGACGACGAGGACGAGCTCGCCGAGGACGAGGCGCCGCCGAAACCGGCCCGTAGGCGCCCGGCGAAGCGGATGCCACCGCCGCTGGAGCCGCTGGACCCGGACGACGAGCTGGCCGGCGTCGACCTCCAGGAAACGCTTGTGCTGCCGCGCAAGCCGCCGAAGGTGCCGGCGAACCGCAAGCCGGTCGAGCCGCCGGAGCACTCGCCGCTGCCCACCCGCGCCGAGCAGCTCGCGCTCACCGGGCTGGCCGGCGACTACACGCTGCCTCCGGCGAACCTGCTCGGCAGCGGCGCCAAGCCGAAGAGTCGGAGCAAGGCCAACGACGAGGTGATCGCCGCGCTGACCGGCGTCTTCGAGCAGTTCGACGTGGACGCCGCCGTCACCGGCTTCACCCGCGGCCCGACAGTCACCCGGTACGAGGTGGAGCTGGGCCCGGGCGTCAAGGTCGAGCGGATCACCCAGCTGTCCCGGAACATCGCGTACGCGGTGAAGTCGCCGGACGTCCGCATCCTCAGCCCGATCCCGGGCAAGAGCGCGGTCGGCGTGGAGATCCCGAACACCGACCCGGAGAACGTGTCGCTCGGCGACGTGCTGCGCTCCCGTGAGGCGACCAGCGACCACCACCCGATGGTGGTGGCGCTCGGCAAGGACATCGAGGGCGGCTACGTGGTGGCCAACCTTGCGAAGATGCCGCACATCCTGATCGCGGGCGCGACCGGCGCGGGCAAGTCGTCCTGCCTCAACTCGCTGCTGGTGTCCGTCCTGACCCGGGCCACCCCGGACGAGGTGCGGCTGCTGCTGATCGACCCGAAGCGCGTCGAGATGACCGGCTACGAGGGCATCCCGCACCTGGTCACGCCGATCGTGACCAACCCGAAGAAGGCGGCCGACTCGCTGGAGTGGGTCGTCCGCGAGATGGACATGCGCTACGACGACCTCGCCGCCAACGGGGTCCGGCACATCGACGACTTCAACCGCAAGGTGCGCAACGGCGAGATCAAGGCGCCGCCGGGCAGCGAGCGGGAGATGCGGCCGTACCCGTACCTGCTGGTGATCGTGGACGAGCTGGCCGACCTGATGATGGTCGCGCCGCGCGACGTGGAGGACTCGATCGTCCGGATCACCCAGCTCGCCCGGGCCGCCGGCATCCACCTGGTGCTGGCGACCCAGCGGCCCTCGGTCGACGTGGTCACCGGCCTGATCAAGGCGAACGTGCCGTCCCGGCTCGCGTTCGCCACCTCCTCGCTCGCCGACTCCCGGGTCATCCTGGACCAGCCCGGCGCGGAGAAGCTGCTCGGCCGCGGCGACGGCCTGTTCCTGCCGATGGGCGCGTCGAAGCCGCAGCGCATCCAGGGCGCCTGGGTCACCGAGCGCGAGATCGCCGACGTGGTCAAGTTCTGCAAGGACCAGCGCGAGCCGGAGTTCCGCCCGGACGTGCTCGCCCCGGCGCAGGACAGCAAGAAGAAGATCGACGAGGACATCGGCGACGACCTGGACCTGCTCGTGCAGGCGGTCGAGCTGGTGGTCACCTCGCAGTTCGGGTCGACCTCGATGCTCCAGCGCAAGCTGCGGGTCGGCTTCGCCAAGGCGGGCCGGCTGATGGACCTGATGGAGACCCGGGGCGTGGTGGGCCCGTCCGAGGGCTCCAAGGCCCGCGACGTGCTGGTCAAGCCGGACGAGCTGGAGGAGGTCCTGGCCGGCCTGCGCGGCGGCGAGGACTGACGGCCCTGCAACGGACGACGGCGGCCCCCACCATTCGGTGGGAGCCGCCGTCGGCGGTTGCGGGTCAGTTGAGCAGGGCGGCGACGAGCACGGCGCCGATGATCGCGCCGACCACGCTCGCGGCGGCGGCGTACCAGCCCAGCGGCTTGTCACCGAGGACGGCGCCGACGATGCCGAGGATCAGGCCGAGGACGCCGAAGATCAGCGGGGACAGGAAGATCGCGAGGGCCGCGAAGACGAACGCGATGATCGTGCAGATCCGGGCGGCGTTGCTGCGCGGACGGGCGCTGGCGTGGATGTCGGCCATGGGGTCCTCCGTGATGATCGCTCTGTCGGTCAACGGGAGACCGGGTACCCCGGGCGGCGCATCGTCCAAACCGGATGCGCGCGATCAGGCGAAGAGCTTGAGCCCGATCACGCCGGCCACCACCAGCAGCAGGCAGGCCACGCGCGGCAGGTTGACCGGTTCGCCGAGCGCGAGCATCCCGACCAGCGCGGTGCCGACCGCGCCGATGCCGACCCACACCGCGTAGCCGGTGCCGACCGGGATGTCGCGCAGCGCGTACGCCAGGCCGGCCATGCTGGCCACCAGTGTGACGGCGAAGACGGCGGAGGGGAGCGGACGTGTGAAGCCGGCGCTGCGGTCCAGCGAGATCGCCCACGCGGTCTCCAGGAGTCCGGAGATCACCAGCACGATCCAGGCCATGGGACATCACCTCTGACGGGCGGGCCCGGCGCGGGAGCAGGCCGGGCGACGGTCGGGTCACGCGGGGCGTCTTGGCCTGACCGGGTACGCCCACCACTCGTCCGGGACGGCCCGCGGGCCGTCGTGGCCGACGGTAGCACCAGGCGGGCCGGACCGGCGGCGTGGTGAGAAAGGCCACCATGGGTGGAGTTGACGTCAACTTCAAGTTGCAGGATGGATGCCATGACCCTGCTCTTCTCCGACGACGACGTCGCGGCCGCCGTGGACGCCCCGCTCACCGTCGCGGCCATGCGGGACGCGCTGCTGGCCGCGTACGCCGGGCGGCTCATCGCCCCGCCCCGGGCGTCCGCGCCGCTGGGCGGGGGCCGGATGGTGCTCACCGCCGGTCACCTCACCGGGCAGTGGTACGGCTTCCGCTCGTACGACACGTTCGGCCATCCGGAGAGCGGCCAGCTCGTCGTGCTGCACGACGCGACCACCGGCGCGGTACGCGCCATCGCCGTCGGCGAGGAACTCGGCTCCCGGCGTACCGGAGGACTCGGTGGCGTGGCGGTGGACGCCCTGGCCCGCGCGGACGCCGCCACCCTCGGCGTGGTGGGGTCCGGCCGGCAGGCGTGGACCCAGGTCTGGGCCGCGGCGGCGGTCCGGCCGCTGCGCGAGGTGACCGTGTACAGCCGCTCGGCGGCCCGTCGGGAGGCGTTCGCCGTGCGGGTCCGCGCCGAGCTGGGCGTGCCCGCCCGCGCCGTCGGCTCGGCCGCCGCCGCGGTGCGCGACCGCGACGTCGTGGTGCTCGCCACCACCAGCACCGTCCCGGTGCTCGACGCCGCCGACCTGGCACCCGGCACCCACGTCAACACGGTCGGCTTCAAGCAGGCCGACCGGCACGAGTTCGGCACCGACCTGCTCGACGCCGCCGACCTGCTGGTCACCGACTCGCCCGGGCAGGCCGCCGCGTACGTCCCGCCGATGCTCGCCGCCGTCGAGCCGTACGCCGGGCGGTTGCGCGACCTGGGCGCGGTGCTGGCCGGCGAGGCTCCCGGCCGGACCACCGCGGACCAGATCTCGGTCTTCTGCTCCACCGGCCTGGCCGGCACGGAGGTGTTCCTCCTCGACCGGCTGGCCCGGGTGGCCGTGTCCGCCCGCTGAACCGGCCGGACGGGTGCGCGGCGGTCCGGAACCGGCCCGGTACCCTCGGATGGTGTCTGCCTCCTCCTCCACCCCGCGATCCGACGGGCGCCGCGTCGCCCTGCTGACCCTCGGCTGCGCCCGCAACGAGGTCGACTCGGAGGAGCTGGCCGCCCGGCTGCACGCCGACGGATGGCAGGTCACCACCGACGGCGAGGGCGCCGACGTGGTGGTGGTGAACACCTGCGGGTTCGTGGAGAAGGCCAAGCAGGACTCGATCCAGACGCTGCTGGCCGCCGCCGACACCGGCGCCAAGGTCGTCGCCGCCGGGTGCATGGCCGAGCGGTACGGCCGTGAGCTGGCCGACAGTCTCCCCGAGGCGCAGGCGGTGCTGAGCTTCGACGACTACCCGGACATCGCCGCCCGGCTCGACTCGGTGCTGGCCGGCGAGGCGATCGGCGCGCACACCCCCCGCGACCGGCGGGAGCTGCTGCCGCTGACGCCGGTGAAGCGCCGCGACGCGGCGGTGTCGCTGCCCGGGCACGGCACCCCGGCCCGGGTCGCACCGGAGACCGACGCGCACACCCCGGCCCACCTGCGGCAGGTGCTGCGGCACCGGCTCGACACCGGCCCGGTGGCCTCGCTCAAACTCGCCAGCGGCTGCGACCGGCGGTGCGCGTTCTGCGCCATCCCGGCGTTCCGCGGCGCGTTCGTCTCGCGTACCCCGGACGAGCTGCTCGCCGAGGCCGAGTGGCTGGCCAAGACCGGCGTACGGGAGCTGGTGCTGGTCAGCGAGAACTCCACCTCGTACGGCAAGGACCTGGGCGACCCCCGCGCGCTGGAGAAGCTGCTGCCCCAGCTCGCCGCGATCGACGGGATCGTGCGGGTACGCGCCAGCTACCTCCAGCCCGCCGAGACCCGGCCCGGTCTGGTCGAGGTGATCGCCACCACGCCGGGCGTGGCCGCGTACTTCGACCTGTCGTTCCAGCACTCCAGCGAACCGGTGCTGCGCCGGATGCGGCGCTTCGGCTCCACCGACCGGTTCCTGGAGCTGCTGGCGTCCGCCCGCGCGCTGGCGCCGGACGCGGGCGCGCGCAGCAACTTCATCGTCGGCTTCCCCGGCGAGACGAAGCAGGACGTGACCGAGCTGGTCCGGTTCCTCACCGAGGCCCGGCTGGACGCGATCGGCATGTTCGACTACAGCGACGAGGACGGCACCGAGGCCGCCGGACTGACCGGCAAGGTCTCCGCCGCCACGGTCAAGCGGCGGTACGATAAGCTCAGCGCGCTCGCCGACGAACTCTGCTCGCAGCGCGCCGAGGAACGCCTCGGCGCGACGGTGGAGGTGCTCGTGGACTCGACCGCCGACGGCGTGGTGGAGGGGCGGGCCGCCCACCAGGCGCCCGAGGTCGACGGCTCGACTACGCTCGTCGCGCCCGTCGGCGGCGGCGTGGACCTGGCCGCGCTGCGCCCCGGCGACCTGGTCCGGGCCACTGTCACCGCGACCGAGGGTGTGGACCTGATCGCCGTACCGGATGAGATGATCTCGGCGGCGCCCGGCGCGGTACGGTGACGGCGGGCCCGGACGGAGCGGGGAAGCCACGTGGGGCGATGCGGGACATGACGGGAGCGGAGTCGACGGCGGCTGCCCCCGTACCGCTGCTCAACGCGGCGAACCTGCTCACCGGCGCGCGCCTGATGCTGGTGCCGGTCTTCGCGGCCACCGTGATCGCCTCCGGCATGAGCAACGCGGGCTGGCGTACGGCCGCCTGCGTGATCTTCGTGGTGGCCTCCGCGACCGACCTGGTCGACGGCTGGATCGCCCGCCGGTACGAACTGGTCACCTCGCTGGGCAAGGTCGCCGACCCGATCGCCGACAAGGCGCTCACCGGCGCCGCCCTGGTGCTGCTCTCCTTCTACGACCGGCTGCCCTGGTGGGTGACGGTGGTCATCCTGGCCCGCGAGCTGGGCATCACCGCGCTGCGCTTCTGGGTGATCCGGCACGGCGTGATCGCGGCCAGCCGGGGCGGCAAGGTCAAGACCGCGCTGCAGATCCTGGCCATCACCTGGTACCTCTGGCCGATGCCGGAGGCGCTCGCCCCGGTCGGGCCGTGGATCATGGGCGCGGCCGTGGTGGTCACCGTGGTCACCGGGTTCGACTACATCGCCCAGGCGTTGCGGCTGCGCCGCCCGGCCCGTTGAGCCGGTCGGCGGGTCCGTCGATCCGGGCGGCGGACGAGTAAGCCGGCGTGGTGCGGGAAATGGGGGCGGGCATGGACACCGACGCGAGAGACCACCAGCCCGCCGGCAGCCCGGCGGCCGCCGTGGTGCACCGGCTGCACGAGTGCGGCGAGACGCTGGCCACCGTCGAGTCGCTGACCGGCGGCCTGCTCGCCGCCGCGATCGTGGAGATCGCCGGGGTCAGCTCGATCTACCGGGGCGGCATGGTGGTCTACGCCACCGAACTCAAGGCGACGCTCGCCGGCGTACCGGAGGACCTGCTGGCCGACCGCGGCCCGGTCGACCCGGACGTGGCGGCCGCGCTGGCCGAGGGCGGACGGCAGCGGTGCGGCGCCGACTGGGGCCTGGCCACCACCGGTGTGGCCGGGCCGGAGCCGCAGGACGACAAGCCGGTCGGCCTGGTCTACGTGGCGGTCGCCGGGCCGGACGGCACGCAGGTGCGCCGGCTCGACCTCGACGGCGGTCGCGACCACATCCGTTCGGCCGCGGTGATCGAGGCGCTGCGCCTGCTCGCCGACCGCATCCAGTTGCCCCAGGACGCCGGCGCGCCCGATCCGGCCGGGGCCGGCCACCGGTGAGCCGGCGTCACGCCGGCACGCCCGGCGGCGGGACCGCCGGACCGGCCGATCCGCCCGGATTGGGGAGGCGGGGTGGGATGTCGTCGTGGCGACCAACGGGTACGGTTGCGGGAAGGCTCCGGCGGTCGCCGTCGGCGCCGGAGCGGTCCGCCGCGTCCGGCGCGACGCGAACGGCCGGGGATGGTGGTCCCGTTCAGGGGGAGGTGCGATGGTCCTGCTACGCCGGGTGATCGGTGACGCGCTGCGGGCACGCAGGCAGGGGCAGCACCGCACCCTCCGCGAGGTCTCCTCCGCGGCCAACGTCAGCCTCGGCTACCTCTCTGAGATCGAACGCGGCCAGAAGGAGCCCTCCAGCGAGTTGCTGGCCGCGATCTGCGACGCGCTCGGCGCCCGCCTGTCCGAGCTGCTGCGCGAGGTGAGCGACACGGTCGCCCTGGCCGAGCAGATGCCCGGCGTGCTGGTGCCGGTGGCCGACGAGCCGGCCTCGGTGGCTCCGGCCGCCGTCCGCAAGGCGACGAACAGGGGTGTCCGGCAGGTCACCTCCGACGGCGGGGTCGCCGTCCAGGTCCGGCAGGACTCGCCGCTCAAGGCCACGCTGCGCAGCACCCGCGTACGCCCCGCCGAGCGGGATGTGGTCTGCGCCGCCTGACCCCGGCCACCGCGCCGTGGGCAGTGCTGGCGTTCGGGTCGTACTGTTGATCAGGAGCGTACGGGTGCCGGAGTGGCGTCCGGCTGGGACGATGTAGGCGCGACGCTACTGAGGGGACGAGGCGGAGATGGCGAACCCGTTCGTCAAGGGTTGGAAGTACCTGATGGCGCTCTTCGGAGCGAAGATCGACGAGCACGCCGATCCGAAGGTGCAGATCCAGCAGGCCGTCGAGGAGGCGCAGCGCCAGCACCAGGCGCTGGTCCAGCAGGCGGCGGCGGTGATCGGCAACCAGCGCCAGCTGGAGATGAAGCTGTCCCGGCAGATGACCGAGGTCGAGCAGCTCCAGGGCAACGCGCGGCAGGCGCTGGCCGTGGCCGACCAGGCCCGGGGCCGGGGCGACGAGACCGAGGCCGGGCGCTACGAGCAGACAGCCCAGATGCTCGCGACCCAGCTGGTCTCCGCCGAGCAGGCGCTGGAAGACCTCAAGACACTGCACGACCAGGCGCTCGGCGCGGCCGCGCAGGCCCGCAAGGCGGTCGAGAACAACTCGATGATCCTCCAGCAGAAGCTGGCCGAGCGCACCAAGCTGCTCAGCCAGCTGGAGCAGGCCAAGATGCAGGAGAGCGTGGCCCGCTCGCTGGAGTCGATGTCGTCGCTCACCGCGCCCGCCAACACCCCCTCGCTGGACGAGGTACGCGACCGGATCGAACGCCGCTACGCCACCGCGATGGGCCGGGCCGAGCTGGCCGGCAACTCGGTCGAGGGCCGGATGCTGGAGATCCAGAAGGCCACGCTCGACTCGGCCGGATCGGCGAGACTGGAACAGATCCGGTCGAGCATGGCCGGCGAGCAGCTCGGCAGCCGGTCCGAGACCCCCGCCGTGGGGCAGCCGGCCGACCCGGCCGCCGCGGCCCGGCTCGACGAGATCCGGGCCAGCATGAGCCGGGAGCGCGGCACCGGGGAGACCACGACCGGCTGACGGAGGGGCGGACACGATGGCGGACGAACGGGCCCGGCACTTCCGCAGGCTGCGCAGACTGCACAACTCGGCGCGGCGGTGGAGCGTGCTGGCCGGAGGGCTCGGCGGCGCCGCCGCGGTGCTGACCCCGTACGCCGGGCTGGGCCTGGCGGACGCGGCCTGGGCCGGCGCCGCGGGCAGCGCGATCGCGGTGGCCGCCTGGCGCTGGGTCGACCACCGCGCACTGGCCGCCGTGCCGCCACCGCCCGCGCTGGACCCGGCCGAGGCCGCCGCCCGCTCCCGCGCCCGGCTGGTCGCCGCGGTCGAGCGGCTGCCCGTCGGGCCGGGCGTCGTGGCCGAGGTACGCCGGGTCCGCTCCCGCCTCGCGCTGCGCGGCACCGCCGCGGCCGAGCCGTGGGCCCGGCTGGACCGGGCCGCGCTCACCCTGGCCGGGCTGGCCGGGCGGCTCACCGGGCTCGCCGAGCCGGCGGTCCGGGAGGCGGCCGAGGCGGACCGGTCCCTGCGTGAGCTGGCGACCCGGGTGGCGGGCGTGGAACGCGCGGCGAAGCTCACCCCGCAGAGCACGCTGAACGAGGTGCACGCCACGCTGGTGACCCAGCTGGAGGACGGGGTGGCCGCGTACGAGCGGCTGGTGGTGGCCGCCGCCGGTTACGTGGCCGAGGACGCGCGCCCGAACACCGAGCACCCGGCCGCCGCGCGGCTGACCGAGGCCACCGACCTGCTGCACGGCGTGGCCTCCGCCCTGGCCGAACTCCGCACCCCCTTGCGCGCCCCC
>NZ_WBKS01000105.1:0-21917 GCF_008868145.1 Micromonospora sp. AMSO1212t | reverse complement strand
TGGGGTGGGGTCAGCGGGCGGCGGCTAGGCGGGCGGCTCGGGCTGCTCGCTTCTCCTCGAAGCGGGACGCCTGGGTCTCCAGGGTGTCCAGCTGGGCGGCGATCTGCTCGCGGGCGGCCTCGCCGTCGGCGTTCAGGCCGGTCACGTCGAACAGGTTCCACTGCCGCAGCACCGGCATCACCACGTCGTCGCGGTGCTGGCGCAGGTCGTAGATGCCGGCCAGCGCGATCGCCACCGACTTGCGGGCGAAGCCGTCGATGCCCACGCCGGGCATCTGGAAGTTGGCCAGCACGTCGGCGACGGCGCGCATGGCCTGCGACGGCGCCACCTCGAACGCGGCAGCCAGCAGGTTGCGGTAGAAGACCATGTGCAGGTTCTCGTCCGCCGCCACCCGGGCCAGCAGCGCCTCGCACGTCGGGTCGCCGGTGGCCCGGCCGGTGTTGCGGTGCGAGATGCGGGTGGCCAGCTCCTGGAACGACACGTACGCCAGCGAGTGCAGCATCTCCTGGTCGTGGACGTTCTGGTAGCCGGCCGACATGTGCACCATGCGGGCCCGCTCCAGGGCCACCGGGTCCACCGCCCGGGTCACCGTGAGGTAGTCGCGGATCGCCGTGCCGTGCCGCCCCTCCTCCGCGGTCCACCGGTGCACCCAGGTGCCCCACGCGCCGTCGCGCCCGAACAGCGTGGCGATCTCGTGGTGGTACGAGGGCAGGTTGTCCTCGGTGAGCAGGTTGACGATCAGCGCGGTACGCGCCACCTCGGGCAGCGTCGAGTCCTCCGGCGACCAGGCCTCGCCGCCCAGCGGGCCGTCGAAGGTGCGGCCTTCGCTCCACGGCACGTACTCGTGCGGGAACCACTCCTTGGCCAGCGACAGGTGGCGGTCGAGGTTCTTCTCGACCACCGGCTCGAGTTCGGTGAGCAGAGCGGTCTGGCTGAGCACGGTCACGACGTTCTCCCTACGGTGGCGTAACTTACGCCACCGTAGGTCGAAACGTCTTCAGACGCCAGTGCCGGCCGGGCCGACCAGCGGCTTCAGGTCCGCCCGGGGCGGCGTCCACTCCCCCGCCGCGGCGGCCACCTGCTCGCCGGAACGGATGTCCTTGACCTCGTCGCCGTCCGCGCCGGGGAACCAGACGTACGGAATGCCGCGCCGCTCGGCGTACCGGATCTGCTTGCCGAACTTGGCCGCCGACGGGGACACCTCGGTGGGCACACCGCGCGAGCGCAGCGCCGCCGCGACCGCGTCGCTCGCCGCCCGGTCCTCCTCGGCGGTGACCGCCACCAGCACGCAGGTGGGCACCGAACGGGACACCGACAGCGCCTCGGCGCCGAACAGCAGGCCGAGCAGCCGGGTCACCCCGATCGAGATGCCCACGCCGGGGAACCGGACGTTGCCCGAGCTGGCCAGGTTGTCGTACCGGCCGCCGGAGCAGATCGAGCCGAACCGCTCGTAGCCGATCATCTGCGTCTCGTAGACCGTACCCGTGTAGTAGTCCAGGCCCCGGGCGATGCGCAGGTCGGCCACGCAGAGGCCGGGCGCGTGCGCGGCGGCGGTCTCCACCACGGCGGTCAGCTCCGCGACGCCCTCGTCGAGCAGCGGGTCGCTCACCCCGAGGCCGCGCACCGCGTCGGCGAAGGACGCGTCCGGCGCGGAGATCTCGGCCAGCGCCAGCACCGCCTTGGCCTGCGCCTCGCTCGCCCCGGCGGTGCTCGCCAGCAGCTCCGTGACCCCGGCCGGACCGATCTTGTCGAGCTTGTCGACGGCGCGCAGCGCCGCCTCCGCGTCGGTCAGCCCGATGCCCCGGTAGAACCCCTCGCAGATCTTGCGGTTGTTGACCTGGATACGCACCGGCGGGATCGGCAGCGACCGCAGCGCGTCGCCGATGACCAGCGGCATCTCGGCCTCGTAGTGGGCCGGCAGGGTGTCCCGGTCGACGATGTCGATGTCGGCCTGGAGGAACTCCCGGTACCGGCCCTCCTGCGGGCGCTCACCCCGCCACACCTTCTGGATCTGGTAGCGGCGGAACGGGAACTGGAGCTTGCCGGCGTTCTCCAGCACGTAGCGGGCGAACGGCACGGTCAGGTCGAAGTGCAGGCCGAGCGCGTCGTCACCGGCCGGGCCGTCGGTGTCGGCCTGCAACCGGCGCAGCAGGTAGACCTCCTTGGAGGTCTCACCCTTGCGCAGGAGCTGGTCCAGCGGCTCGACCGAGCGGGTCTCCAGCGGCGCGAAGCCGTACAGCTCGAACGTCGCGCGGATCCGGTCGAGCACGAACTGCTCGATCATCCGCTGCGCCGGCGTCCACTCGGGGAAGCCGGAGATGGGCGTGGGCTTGCTCATGGCGTACTCCTCGATCCCGCGCGGCGCGCGGGCGAACGTCGTGGGCCGCGGCGGTCAGAGGCCGCGGGTGGGCGCGGCCGGGCGCGCGCCGCCGGTGCCCGCCACCTCGACGAGGTACGGGTTGGTCGCGCGCTCGCGGCCGATGGTGGTCCGGGGGCCGTGGCCGGGCAGGACGACTGTGTCGTCGGCCAGCGGGAGAACCTTCTCCCGCAGGCTGGACAGCATGCGGGGCATGCTGCCGCCCGGCAGGTCGGTGCGGCCGATCGAGCCGGCGAACAGCACGTCACCGGAGAGGCAGATCTGCTCCGCCTCCCAGGGCGAGCCGGCGCCCGGCAACCGGAACAGCACCGACCCGCCGGTATGGCCCGGGGCGTGGTCGACGGTGATCTCCAACCCGGCCAGCGACAGCGTCGCGCCGTCGGTCAGCTCGGCCACGTCGTCCGGCTCGGCGTACGGCAGCCGGCCACCGAACAGCTGGGTCAGGTCCATCGACAGCGCCTTGCTCGGGTCGGCCAGCAGTTCCCGGTCCTCCGGGTGGACGTAGGCGGGGATGCCCCGCGCGCCGCAGACCGGGGCGACGGAGAAGGTGTGGTCCAGGTGGCCGTGGGTGAGCAGCACGGCGGCCGGGTGCAGGCGGTGCTCGGCCAGCACGGCGTCGAGCCGGTCGAGCACCCCGATGCCGGGGTCGACCACCACGCACTGCTCCCCCGGCCCGGTCGCCACCACATAGCAGTTGGTGCCGAAGGCGTCCGCGGGAAAGCCGGCCACGAGCACGTCGCTCCCCTTTCCGTCCGGTCGTCGTCTGCTTGCAGCCTAGTCGTAGCGGCGAGCGAGTTCCGTCCGCCACCGGCCCCGTCCGAGCCGGCCGGGCTGAGATGACGGGACCTCGTACACCACTTTCACAGTCGCTACCCGTACACTCTGGCGGGCGTGTGGCGTGGCGCACCCCGATCGGAACGGCGGACGGCGCCCGGCGCCGGCGGCGATCAGGCAGAGGAAGGGGAGCGCACGTGGCTTCCAGCAGGGACCGGCAGCGCAAACTGGCGCGCGCCAAGCTCGACCGGCAGCTCGCCCGGCGGGCGGCGGTCGCGAAGCGCCGCCGGCAGATCCGGGCCGGTGTGGGCGCCGCGGTGGTGCTCGTGCTGATCGTGGCCGGCTCGGCCTGGGCACTCGGCGCGTTCGACTCCGAGCCGGAGAAGAAGGCCGCCGATGACGTCTGTCTCTGGACCGCCGAGGACGGCGCCGTCAACACCAACCTCAAGGACGTCGGCCAGCCGCCCACCACGGGCCTGCCGACCTCGGGCACCCGCCCGATGACGATCACCACCAACCAGGGTGGGCCGATCACCGTCGAGCTGGACCAGACCGACGCGCCGTGCGGCGCGGCGAGCCTGAGCTACCTGGCCGGCCGGTCGTTCTTCGACAACACCACCTGCCACGAGATCACCGCCGAGGGCGCGCTGCGCTGCGGTGACCCGACCGGCACCGGGCTCGGCGGCCCGACCTACTCGTTCTACGACGAGAACGTCCCGGCCGCGCCGGAGCCCAGCCCGTCGGCCTCGCCGGCGCCCGGGCAGCCGGCGACGTACCCGAAGGGCACGGTCGCCATGATCGGCAACCCGCCCGGCAGCAACAGCAGTCAGTTCCTGATCTTCTTCAAGGACGCCAGCC
This sequence comes from Micromonospora sp. AMSO1212t, assembly GCF_008868145.1. Lineage (NCBI taxonomy): Bacteria > Bacillati > Actinomycetota > Actinomycetes > Micromonosporales > Micromonosporaceae > Micromonospora > Micromonospora sp. AMSO1212t. The sequence continues at coordinate 17,908 of NZ_WBKS01000105.1, read as the reverse complement.
CGGCCAAGCCGGCCTACTCGGTGGTCGGCAAGGTCACCGGCGGGCTCGACGTGGTGGAGAAGATCGGCGCCATGCCGACGGAGGACAATGGCAACGGCGCCAAGGTCAAGCCGAAGACGCAGGTGCTGGTCCAGAGCGTCACAGTCGGCGAGCCCGGCGCGGCGCCGGCCGAAAGCCCCGCGCCCTCGCCCAGCGCCAGCGCGGGCTGACCCGACAACTCGATCCGGCGGCCCGCCGCCGGTGACCCACACACGTGATCCGGCGGCGCGCGCGCCGACCCCATACGCAGCAGGTGAGGAGTGACCGTGACGTCCACCAGAGACCGCCAGCGCGCGGCGGCGCGGGCCAAGCTCGAGCGGGAGATGGCGGAACGGGCCGGCCGGGCCCGTAAGCGCCGGCAGACCCAGGCGATCGTCGGGGCCGCAGCCGTGCTGGTGCTCGTCGTGGCCGGCACGGTCTGGCTCGTCGCCGCGCTCGGCGACGACGACGAGAAGCAGGGCGGCACCGCCGCCGGGGCCGACGCCGTGCAGTGTGCGTACACGGAGGTGCCCAAGGAGGGCCGGCCGCCGCAGATCAAGGACGTCGGCCTCCCGCCGGCCCAGCAGGCCGGCAAGGGCTCCCAGACGATGACGATCGACACCAACCTGGGCCCGATCACCGCCAAGATCGACCGCGCCAAGGTGCCCTGCACCGCCGGCAGCTTCACGCACCTGGCGAGCAAGGGCTTCTTCGACAACACCAAGTGCCACCGGCTGGTCACCGAGGGCATCAAGGTCCTGCAGTGCGGCGACCCGAGCGCCACCGGCAAGGGCTGGCGGGACACCGACGGCACCGGCGGCCCGTCGTACAACCTGGCCGAGGAGAACCTCCCCACCGACAAGCGCCCGCCGTACCCGGACGGTGTCATCGCGATGGCCAACTCCGGCCAGCCGGGCAGCACCGGCAGCCAGTTCTTCATCGTGTACGGCGACTCGCCGCTCGACCCGAACTACACGGTGCTGGGCACCATCACCGGTGGCATGGACGTGGTGAAGCAGGTCGCCGCGGCCGGTGACGACGGCGCGTTCGCCAAGCAGGCCGGCGGTGGTCACCCGAAGAAGGAGATCACCATGACCAAGGTGACGATGAGCCCGGTCGAGGGCGGCTGACCGCACCCGTACGACAACGAAGCGCCCGCCGGCTGATCGCAGCCGGCGGGCGCTTTCGCGTGCGTGGTGGCTCAGGCCCCCGAGGTGACCCGGTACGCGTCGAACACGCCGTCGACCTTGCGCACGGTGGCCAGCAGGTGGCCGAGGTGCTTCGGGTCGGCCATCTCGAAGCTGAACCGGCTCACCGCCACCCGGTCGCGCGTGGTGGTGACGGTCGCGGAGAGGATGTTCACCCGCTCCTCGGACAGCACCCGCGTCACGTCGGCGAGCAGCTTGTGCCGGTCCAGCGCCTCGACCTGAATCGCCACCAGGAACGTGGAGGCGGACGTGAGCTTCCAGCTCACCTCGACCACCCGCTCGGGCTGGGCGCGCAGGTCCTCGGCGTTGGCGCAGTCGTCCCGGTGCACGCTGACCCCGCCGGAGCGGGTGACGAACCCGAACACCGAGTCCGGCGGCACGGGCGTGCAGCAGCGGGCCAGCTTGATCCAGACGTCGCTGACGCCGCGGACCACCACGCCCGGGTCGGCGCTGCTCTGCCGGCTGCGCGGCGGCCGGGTGGCGACGGCGGTCTCGGCGATGTCCTCCGCCGCGCCCTCCTCGCCGCCGTAGGACGCCATCAGCTTCTGCACGACCGACTGCGCGGAGACCTGGCTGTCGCCGACCGCCGCGTACAGCGAGGCCACGTCGGCCAGGTGCAGGTCGCGGGCGATGGCCATCAGCGCGTCCGAGGTGAGCATCCGCTGCAGGGGCATGCCCTGCTTGCGCATCGCCTTGACGATCGCGTCCTTGCCGGCCTCGATCGCCTCCTCGCGCCGCTCCTTGTTGAAGTACTGGCGGATCTTCGTACGGGCGCGCGGGCTCTTGACGAAGCCCAGCCAGTCCTGCGTCGGGCCGGCCGTGTCGGACTTCGACGTGAAGATCTCGATCACGTCGCCGTTCGACAGCGTCGATTCGAGGGGCACCAGCTTGCCGTTGACCCGCGCGCCGATGCACTTGTGCCCGACCTCGGTGTGCACCGCGTACGCGAAGTCGACAGGCGTCGACCCGGTGGGCAGCGGGATGACGTCACCCTTCGGGGTGAAGACGTACACCTCCTGGCTGGACAGGTCGAACCGCAGCGCGTCCAGGAACTCGCTCGGGTCGGCCGCCTCGCGCTGCCAGTCCAGCAGCTGCCGCAGCCAGGTCATCTCGTCGATGTGCGCCGGCGGGCCCACCACCGGGGTGCCCTTGTGCTCCTTGTACTTCCAGTGCGCGGCGATGCCGAACTCGGCGGTGCGGTGCATCGCGTACGTGCGGATCTGCATCTCCACCGGCTTGCCGGTGGGCCCGATGACAGTCGTGTGCAACGACTGGTACATGTTGAACTTGGGCATGGCGATGTAGTCCTTGAACCGGCCCGGCACCGGCTGCCAGTTGGCGTGGATGACCCCCAGCGCCGCATAGCAGTCACGAACCGTGTCGACCAGGATCCGCACACCGACCAGGTCGTAGATGTCGTTGAAGTCGCGCCCCCGCACGATCATCTTCTGGTAGATCGAGTAGAGGTGCTTCGGCCGCCCGGTCGTCTCCGCCTTGATCTTGGCGGCCTTCAGGTCGGTGGACACCTTCTGGGTCACCTGGCGCAGCAGCGCCTCGCGCTGCGGCTGGTGTTCCCCGATCAGCCGGTTGATCTCCTCGAACCGCTTCGGGAACAGCGTGCCGAAGGCGAGATCCTCCAGCTCCCACTTGATCGTGTTCATACCGAGGCGGTGCGCCAGCGGGGCCAGGATCTCCAGCGTCTCCTTGGCCTTCTGCTCCTGCTTCGGGCGGGGCAGGAAGGTCAGGGTCCGCATGTTGTGCAGCCGGTCGGCCAGCTTGATCACCAGGACCCGCGGGTCCTTCGCCATCGCGACGACCATCTTGCGGATGGTCTCGGCCTTCGCCGCGTCGCCGAGCTTGACCTTGTCGAGCTTGGTGACGCCGTCGACGAGCAGCGCGACCTCACCGCCGAAGTCGGCGCGCATCTGGTCGAGCGTGTATTCGGTGTCCTCGATGGTGTCGTGCAGCAGCGCCGCGACCAGCGTGGTGGTGTCCATGCCCAGGTTCGCCAGGATGGTCGCCACCGCGAGCGGGTGCGTGATGTAGGGGTCGCCGGACTTACGGTACTGCCCCGAGTGCCACCGCGCGGCCGTGTCGAAGGCGCGCTGGAGCAGCCGCGCGTCGGCCTTGGGGTGGTTCTCCCGGTGCGTCGCGATCAGCGGCTCCAGCACCTCACTGACCTGCGAGGTCTGCCAGGGCGCGTTGAACCGGGCCAGCCGGGCGCGTACCCGCCGGCCGGTGGGCGCGTTGGAGAGGGCGAACCCGCTGCCGGGCGTGGACTCGGTGGAACCCTCGGTCGGGAACGGCACCACGACCGCCCCGCCGTCGGCCGTCGCATCGGGCGCGCCGCCGGTGGCGCCGGTCGCCCGGGCCTGCGGGTTGCCGCTGCGCTCGGTCACCGAGCCGTCCGCGTCGCCTGTCGGGTGCACCGTGCCCTCCACCGGAGGGACGACATCGTGGGACACCGGCCTCCTCACCGCTCGCCGGAATGCGCCGGCCGTCCGGCCGACGTCTGGTTCAACCGGCCCGGGGGCCGGTGTTGTTCCACGCGGTCACCGGGGCCGGGCCCCGGCGCCTTCGCCGCCCCGGAGATCTCGGCCGGGTCGGGCAAAGGGCAATGCTACCCGTACGCAGGGTACGCCACCGCTCCCCCGGACGGTCGGCACCGACCGGCCCGACGGGCCGGCCTGGTCAAACGGTCAACAGGGCATGGACCGGGCGCTGGGCCAGCCGCTTACGGCCCTCGAGGAAGCCCAGCTCCAGCAGCACGGTGAACCCGGCCACCGTCCCGCCGGCCCGTTCCACCAGGTCGAGCGTGGCCTCGGCGGTCCCGCCGGTGGCGAGCACGTCGTCGAGCACAAGCACCCGGTGACCGGCGGTGAACGCGTCCTGGTGCACCTCCAGCGTCGCCTCGCCGTACTCCAGCGCGTAGGAGGCGGAGTGGGTGGCCCGGGGCAGCTTGCCGGCCTTGCGCACCGGCACCACGCCGACGCCGGTGGCGTACGCGACCGCCGCCGCCAGCACGAACCCGCGCGCCTCGATGCCGGCGACAGTGTCGAACGACTCCGGCCCGTGGTAGGCGATGATGCCGTCGATCACCGCCCGGAACGCCTCACCGTCGGCGAACAGCGGCATCAGGTCCTTGAACACGACACCCGGCTTGGGGAAGTCCGGCACGTCCAGCAACCGGCTGGCGACGAGCTGGGCGACCTCCGGGCCGCTGTCTCCCCGTACCCCTGCGGTGTGGGTCTCCGTCACTGTGCGTCCCATGTCCTCTCGAAACGACGACGGCGTCCGTCATGCCGTGACATCAGCATGACGGACGCCGTCGGACCGATTCCGTCCGGCCCTGCGGTCAGCGGCGCTTGCCGCCGGGCCGGTTGCCGCCGCCACCTGCGGGACGGCCGCCGCGGGCGCCGCTGGGGCGCTTGCCCGCCGGCCGGGCACCCACCTTGGGTGCGGCACCGGCCAACGCCGCCGCCTCCGGGTCGATCGGCGCGTCGGCGGCCGGCGCTGCGGTACGCGGGCCCTTCGGCGTGATCTCGCCCCGGGCGAGCGCGGCCCGGCGGGACAGCACCCGCTTGTTGTGGGCGCTGATCCGCGGGTCCATGTTCTTCAGCAGCACCAGCAGCGGCGTGGCCAGCACGATCGAGGTCAGGAACGCCACCGCCATACCGACGAACAGCACCAGGCCGAGGTCCTTCAGCGTGCCCGCACCGAGCAGGCCGGCGCCGATGAAGAGCAGGCCGCCGACCGGCAGCAGCGCCACCACCGAGGTGTTCAGCGAACGCATGAGGCTCTGGTTGAGCGCCAGGTTGGACGCCTCGCCGTAGGTGACGTTGTTGTTCGCGGTGATGCCGCGTGTGTTCTCCTGCACCTTGTCGAAGACCACCACCACGTCGTAGAGCGCGAAGCCCAGGATCGTGAGGAAGCCGATGATCGTCGACGGGGTGACCTCGAAGCCGACGATCGAGTAGATGCCGGCGGTCAGGGCCAGGTTGGTCAGCAGCGAGACGATCGCGGCGGCCGCCATCCGCCACTCGAAGCGCAGCACCAGGTAGATCGACACCACCGCGATGAAGATCACCAGGCCGAGGAAGGCGCGCGAGGTGACCTGGCTGCCCCAGGCCTCGGAGACCTGGCTGCCGCTGATCTGGTCGGCCGGGATGCCGAACTCCTGCGCCATCGCGGTCTTGGCCGCGTTGGCCTGCTCGGCGGAGAGCTGGCCGGTGCGCATCTCGTAGAACTCGCCGCTGGTGCCGCCGACCTTCTGGGCGCTGACCACCTCGACGCCCGGTGCCTCGTCGACCAGCACCTCGTCGACGGTCCGCTCGGCCTGGTCCAGCGTGCCGACGCTGGCCGGCACCTGGAACGAGTTGCCGCCCGCGAACTCGATGCCCAGCTTGAAGCCGCTGATCGCGAAGCTCAGCACGGCGATCAGCACGAGCACGCCGGCCACGCCGAACCACAGCTTGCGCCGCCCGACGATGTTGAGATCCGCCTCGCCCCGGTAGAGCCGGGCGGCCAGACCGCTCTTAGCCATCTCAGGCCTCCTTCACACGCGGGTTGCGGGCGGTGCCCGGCTCGGCCGACCGGGCCGGCAGCGCCCGGCCCAGACCGCTGACCCGCGGCGACAGGAACGCCCGGGTCCGGGCGAACATCGTCATGATCGGGTGGCGGAAGAGGAACACGACGAGCAGGTCGAGCACGGTCGCCAGGCCGAGCGCGAAGGCGAAGCCCTTCACCGCGCCGACGGACACGATGTAGAGGACCACTGCCGACATCAGCGTGATGGCGTTGGCCGAGATGATCGTCCGGCGGGCCCGGATCCAGGCGCGCGGCACCGCGCTGCGTGGACTGCGGCCCTCCCGGATCTCGTCTTTCAGTCGTTCGAAGTAGATGACGAACGAGTCCGCGGCGACGCCCAGCGACACGATCATGCCGGCGATGCCGGCGAGCGTGAGCGTGAAGCCGATCGACCGGCCGAGCACCACCAGCGCGCCGAAGACCAGCAGCGCGGAGAGCACCAGGCTCAGGAAGATGACCGAGCCGAGCAGGCGGTAGTAGAAGAACGAGTAGATGATGACCAGCAGCATGCCGATGCCGGCCGCCAGCAGACCCGCCTTGAGGTGGCTGTCACCGAGCGTCGCGGTGACGTTCTGCTGCTCCTGCGGCTCGAACGTGACCGGCAGCGCGCCGTAGCGCAGCTGGCTGGCGAGCGCGTTCGCGGCCTTGTTGTCGAAGCTGCCGGTGATCTGCGAGTCACCGGTCAGCACGCCCTGGATCTCCGGGGACGAGACGATCTCGTTGTCCAGCACCACGGCGACCCGGCACTTGCCGTCCTGGCCGAGCGCGGTCTGGTCGCAGGCCTGGCCCTCGTTGGTGAACGCCTCGCGGGTCAGCGCGGTCCACTTCTCCTGGCCGCCGCCGGTGAAGTTGAGGCTGACCACCCAGGAGCTGGTCTGGTCGAGCTGGGCGGAGGCGTTCTTCACGTCGGTGCCGAGCACCTTTGCCACGTCCAGCAGGTACTTCGCGCCGGACTCGCAGGCGACCGCCTTCTGCTTCTCGTCCTTGATCGAGGCGGCGGGCCGCTTGTCGAGCTGGGCGCAGGTGATGGTCGGGACGTTGAACTGCATCTCCACCGGCAGGACCGCGACCTCCTGCGGGGAGAGCGTGCCGAACGGCTTGAGCTTGTCCGCCAGCGACGGGTCGGTGGTGAGGTCCGCCGGGGCCTGCAGGCCCGAGGCGGCGGCCCAGGCGGCCGCGCCGACCTTCTGCTCGACGGCCTTGCGCTGCTGCTCGATGCTCTGCGGCACCGGCTCGGCGCTGGCGCTCGGGCTCGGCGCGCCGGCGCTCGGCGAGGCCGACGGGGACGCGGAGGCGCTGGCGCTCGGCGTGGGGGCCATGCCGCCCTGCCCGCCGGCGCTCGGCGACCCGCTCACCTTGGGACTCGTGCTCGCCTTCGGCGACGCGCTGCCCGACGGGGTGGCCGCTCCGGACGGGGTGGCGCTGGGCGTCGGCGCGGGCGCGAGCGCGGCGCCGCTGCCGTCGGTGGCCTTGAGCACCTTGCGGAAGCGCAGCTCGGCGGCCTCACCGACGTCGGTCAGGTCCCGGTTCTGGCCGGGCAGGGAGATGACGATGTTGCGGTTGCCCTCGGTGACCACCTCGGCCTCGGCCACGCCGTAGGCGTTGACCCGGCTCTCGATGATCTGGCGGGCCTCCTCGAGGTTGTCGGCGGTCGGGGGCTTGCCGTCCACCGTGTTGGTGGCCTCGAGCGTCAGCCGGGTGCCGCCGACGAGGTCCAGGCCGAGCCGGGGCTCCAACCGGTCCTTCCAGCCACCGCTGGCGCCGCCCGAGAAGAACACCAATAGATAGAGGACGACGAAGATGAGCCCGAGCACGGCGAGCTGCCGTCCGGGCCGCATCTGTCCCTGAGGTGGTGCCACGGCTGTCCTGTCTCCCTGTACGGTCGCGCCGCTTCCACGGCGGCGACAACTGTCGGGCCGGGGGTGTCCGCCCGACTGCTCCGGCGGGTCGGCACCGGAGGACGGCACGCCGGCTGGAGCGCGGCGCGGGGGCGCCGCACGGCCCGGCCGGATGCCGGCGCCGCGCGCCGACCCCAACTATCCACTTGTACGGATGAATCCGCTGCCCCGTCCGGGACGGGTGGTCACTCCTTGACCGGCTCGGCTTCCTCGGTGATCGTCTCGGCCGCCGGCGCCTCGGAGCGCTTGATCACCCGCGCGACGGCGGGACGGGCGTACCGGGTCTGCACGCCCGGGGCGACCTCGAGCAGGACCGTCTCGTCCTCGATCGCGGTGACCGTGCCGTGCAGGCCGCCGATGGTGACCACCTCGTCGCCCGGGGCGAGTGCGGCCTGCATCTGCTCGGCCTCGCGGCGGCGCTTCTGCTGCGGACGGATCATCATGAAGTACATGACGACGAAAAGCAGAGCGATCATGAGGATCGGCGTCAGACTGCCGGCTCCCCCGCCACTCGCTGCTGCGTAAAGCACGGTGTAGACCTTCCGGTTGGCCTCCACCCCGGCGCCGGAGGGCGCCGCAGCGGAAGCGGATTCTCACGTCCTGTACAAACCGCGGCGAAGTCTAGTCCCTGCTCCTGAGAAGACCGAATGCGGCACAGATCACGAACGGATCACGGCTGGTCGGTCTGCACCGAGAACAGATCGGGCCCCGGAGGGGCATCCGTACCAAATGTACCATTCGGGGGCGTACGGCCCAGATGGCGCCAGGCGGCCTCGGTGGCCACCCGCCCGCGTGGGGTACGGGCCAGGAGCCCGGCCCGCACCAGGAAGGGCTCGCAGACCTCCTCGACCGTGTCCGGCTGTTCGCCCACCGCCACGGCGAGCGTGGACAGGCCCACCGGGCCGCCCCGGAACGAGTCGACGAGCGCGGTCAGCACCGCCCGGTCGAGCCGGTCCAGGCCGAGCGCGTCCACGTCGTAGACGGCCAGCGCGGCCCGCGCCGTCTCCAGCGTGACCACGCCGTCGGCGCGGACCTCGGCGTAGTCGCGGACCCGGCGCAGCAGCCGGTTGGCAATGCGCGGCGTGCCCCGGGACCGGCCGGCGACCTCCGCCGCACCCTCGGCGGTGATCGGCACGCCGAGGATCCGGGCCGACCGGTGCAGCAGCGTCTCCAGGTCGGCCGGCGCGTAGAAGTCGAGGTGCGCGACGAAGCCGAACCGGTCGCGCATCGGGCCGGTCAGCAGGCCGGACCGGGTGGTGGCGCCGACGAGCGTGAACGGCTCCACGTCGAGCGGGATCGCGGTCGCGCCCGGACCCTTGCCCACCACGACGTCGACCCGGAAGTCCTCCATGGCGCTGTAGAGCAGTTCCTCGGCCGGCTTGGCGATCCGGTGGATCTCGTCGATGAACAGCACGTCACCCTCGGCGAGGCTGGTCAGGATCGCGGCCAGGTCGCCGGAGCGCTCGATGGCCGGGCCGCTGGTCACCCGGATCCCGGTGCCCAGCTCGGCGGCGACGATGTTGGCCAGGGTCGTGTTGTGCACCACGAAGTCGTTCACCGTGAAGGTGTGGTCGCCGTCGACGGTCAGGCACCGGCACTCCTGCAGGCCGACCGCCTCGACGGAGGCCACCCGGTCGGCGGCGAGCCGTTCGTCGAATCGATCTCGACGCGGCATCCACTCGGCGAGCCGCCGACCTCGCTCACCGATCACCGTCACACGCTGCGCGAACCGCGCCACATCGTCCTGGCTGGTGACGCTCAATCGCCAGGACTCGTGCGGCCGACCCTGGTAACGCCCGCGCTTGAGCTTGAGCCGTGACTGAACACCGAGCCGCAGCAGCAGGTGTTGTACGTCCTCCAGCAGCCCCCGTGCGACGCTGTAGAACTCGACGACCACGTCGTACCGGTCACGTCCCCGGCGGCTCACCGTACCGTCGCAGGCGAAGTAGGCGCCGAGAAACGCCGACACCTGCAAGGCGTCACCCTCGAAGACGAAGTCGGGCACTCGCTTCTGCCAGGCGTTCTTGCCGAGCAGGCCATGTTCGGCCAGCCAGGGCTGAAGACCCGAGATGCGGATCATCGAACTGCGGGCACTGTTGGGCCTGGTCACGTGGCCGTGCCCGATCCGGTCACAAACAGACCGGAAGTCGGCCAGCACGTCCTCGTCACCCCCCGTGAAGGTGACCTGATTCGTCGTGCATCCGTCGCCGATGAGATAGCCGGCGAGCTTGTACTCGGCGACATCCTGAACGGTGTCCGCGACCAGTTCCGGGCACAGGACGTTGGCGACGAAGTCGCGGTCGGTGAGATCTCCCGCCTTCGTCCAGCCCTCGGTGGTCCAGAAGGGGTGGTCGGGTGCCGCGACGACATCCCGCCCGCTCGTGGTCCGGATCCTGACCGACTCCAGTTCACCCTGCTCGTGCACCGCCAGCACGGTGGCGCCCGCCCCGGTTCGGGTGATGACCCGGTCACCCACCTCGATGTCACCGAGCCGACGCCGTGATCCGTTCTCCAACAGGACCAGAGCCTCCACGGACACCGGCTTCCCGAGACCCGGCGGGCCCGACAGGAGGATGTGGTCGGGCGGGGAGCCGCGCCGCATCGCGCCCTGCAACAGCAGGTCGAGCTGGTCACGGACGCGATGCTGGGCGATGAACTCGTCGAGCCGCTTCGGGCGGACGCTCGCCTCGGCGTCCCGCTCGGCGTCGTCCACGTACGCCGAGACCAGGTTGTCGTCGCTCATCCGCGCGGGCCCGTCACCGAGTCCGGCCCAGGAGGCGGATGGCCTGCTTGAGCAGGACCGGCACCGGCGGGGTCTCGCCGTCGACGGTCTCCCCCACCGCGGCCACGGCCTGCTCGGCCTGGCTCGCCGTCCAGCCGAGCCCGACGAGGGCCTGGCGGACCTGCTCCGGCCAGGCGCCCGCGGTCACACCGGCCGCGCCGTCGGCGCCCACCGGCACCGGGCCGACCCGGTCGCGCAGCTCCAGCACCAGCCGCTCGGCGCCCTTCTTGCCGATGCCCGGCACCCGGGTCAGCGCGGCGGTGTCGGCGTTGGCGATGGCCTTGCGGACCGCGTCCGGCGTGTGCACGGCGAGCACTGCCTGGGCCAGCCGGGGACCGACCCCGCTGGCGGTCTGGAGCAGCTCGAACAGCTGCTTGGCGTCGTCGTCGGCGAAGCCGTAGAGGGTGAGCGAGTCCTCCCGGACCACCAGGCTGGTGGCCAGCCGGGCGGGCTGGCCCACGCGCAGGTCGGCGAGCGTGCCGGGGGCGCACTGCACGGCCAGGCCGATGCCACCCACCTCCACCACCGCGTGATCCGGGCCGGTGGCGGTCACCGTGCCGCGTACGCTCGCGATCATCGCGTCCCTCCTCGTCGGGCCCGTTGGGCGGCCGCGGCCAGCTTCGACCGGGTGCCGCCGCGCCACACGTGGCAGATGGCCAGCGCCAGGGCGTCGGCGGCGTCGGCCGGCTTCGGCGGCTCGGGCAGCCGCAGCAGCCGGGTGACCATCGCGGTCATCTGCGCCTTGTCGGCCTGACCGGAGCCGGTCACCGCCGCCTTCACCTCGCTCGGCGTGTACGTCGTCACCGGCAGCCCGGCCCGGGCCCCGGCGAGCACCGCGACGCCGCTGGCCTGCGCGGTGCCCATGACGGTGCGGACGTTGTGCTGGCTGAACACGCGCTCCACGGCGACGGCGTCCGGCCGGTGCTCGGCGACCAGGTCGGTGAGCGAGCGGTCCAGGTGCAGCAGGCGCAGCGCGAGGTCGTCCTCGGGGTCGGTGTAGACCACGTAGTAGGCCACGAGCGTGCAGGGGCGGCCCGGCACGCCCTCGACCACGCCGACCCCGCACCGGGTCAGCCCCGGGTCGACGCCCAGCACGCGCACGCCGCCTCCTCCCCGAGCCGCCAGCAGTACGTGTGTTCGACACACCCTACTGGTGGCCGCCGACACCGGGACGGCCGGACACGCCGGGCGCGGACGGTGACGCGGCGCACCACACACGCGGGCGGTGGAGTATGTGTCGCCGCCCCATGTGCCAGGGGGCACCCGGCTCGTACGTTCATGCGCCATGACGGCAGAACCCGTGGCGGTCCCCCACGTCGTACACGTCGACCTGACCGGTCGCACCGCGCTGGTCACAGGTGGTGGCGGCGGCATCGGACGGGCCTGCGCCCTGCGCCTGGCGGCAGCCGGCGCGACAGTGGTGGTGCTGGACCGCGACGTGGCGGCGGCCGAGGCGGTGGCCGCCGAGACCGGCGGCCGGGCCGTCGGGATCGACCTGGCCGACCCGGCGGCGGTGGACGCGCTCGACATCGACGCCGACATCGTGGTCAACAACGCCGGGCTGCAACACGTCGCACCGGTGCAGGACTTCCCGGTCGAGCGCTTCGAGTACATCCAGCGGGTGATGGTGGAGGCGCCGTTCCTGCTGATCCGCCGCGCGCTGCCCCGGATGTACGCGAACGGCTGGGGCCGGATCGTGAACATCTCCTCGGTGCACGGGCTGCGCGCGTCCCCGTTCAAGTCGGCGTACGTCTCGGCCAAGCACGCGCTGGAGGGCCTGTCCAAGGTGGTCGCGCTGGAGGGCGCCGCGCACGGCGTCACCGCCAACTGCATCAACCCGGCGTACGTGCGCACCGCACTGGTGGAGAGCCAGATCGCCGACCAGGCGGCCACCCACGGCATCGGCGAGGACGAGGTGGTCGAGAAGATCATGCTGGCCCGGGCGGCGATCAAGCGGCTGATCGAGCCGGCGGAGGTGGCGGAACTGGTGGCGTACCTGTGCTCCCCGCCCGCCGCGTTCCTCACCGGCACCTCGATCGCCCTCGACGGGGGCTGGACGGCGAACTAGTGGCCCCGCGCACAATGTCGGTCATGTCGTCGCCGGTCGAGTTCCTGGAGCTGCTGGCGCGCGAGGCCGCCGCGGTCGAGTTCGAGGGCCCGCTGGTGGCCGCGCGCGCCGCCGGCCTGCCCGCCGAGCGGCTGGCCGAGCTGGAGCAGGCGAAGGTGGTGGCGCTGCGGGTACGGGCGCTGCTGGCGCGTCGGCGCCGCCGGGAGACCGAGCTGTCCGGCCTGTACGACACCGCGAGCGACCTGGCCGGCCTGCGGGATCTGGACGACGTGCTGCGCGCGATCGTGCACCGGGCGCGGATCCTGCTCGGCACCGACGTGGCGTACATGACGCTGAACGACGACGAGCGCGGCGACACGTACATGCGGGTCACCGACGGCTCCATCTCGGCCCGGTTCCAGCGGCTGCGGCTGGAGCTGGGCGACGGGCTCGGCGGGCTGGTCGCGCAGACCGGCACCCCGTACGTCACCTCGAACTACCAGGAGGACGAGCGGTTCCGGCACACCGGGGAGATCGACGGCGGCGTGGGCGAGGAGGGCCTGGTGGCCATCCTCGGCGTGCCGCTGCGGCTCGGGTCCAGCGTGATCGGCGTGCTGTACGCGGCGAACCGCTCGGCCCGGCCGTTCGCCCGCGAGGAGGTGTCGCTGCTGGTGTCGCTCGCGGCGCACGCGGCGGTGGCGATCGACACCGCGCGGCTGCTCGCCGAGACCCGCGCGGCGCTGGCGGAGCTGTCGTCGGCGAACAGCACCATCCGGGCGCACAGCAGTTCGGTGGAGCGCGCCGCCGCGGCGCACGACCGGATGACCGCCCTGGTGGTGCGCGGCGGCGGGATGGAGGACGTGGCGGCGGCGGTCACCGAGGTGCTCGGCGGGGAGCTGCTGGCGCTGGACGCCGAGGGCCGGCGGCTGGCCCGGGTCGGCGAGATCGAGGAGCCGGACCGGGCCGACATCGTGGAGGCGGTGGCCGCGTCGCGTACCGAGGGGCGCAGCGTACGCCGGGGCCCGCTCTGGTACGCCGCGGTGGTGGCCGGCGCGGAGAACCTGGGCGCGCTGGTGCTGCGCCCGGACGACGAGCTGGTCGACGCCGACCAGCGCATCCTGGAGCGCGCCGCGCTGGTGACCGCGTTGCTGCTGCTGTTCCGCCGGACCGTGGCCGAGGCGGAGGGACGGGTACGCGGCGAGCTGCTGGACGACCTGATCGCCCGGCCGCTGCGCGACGCCGACGCGCTGCGGGCGCGGGCCCGCCGGATCGGGGTGGACCTGGACGCCCCGCACGTGCTGGTGGCGGTCGGCGACGACGCGTTCGCCGAGACCGGCTCGGCCCGGCAGCGGGTGCTGTCCTGGGCCACCACGTACGCCTCGACCCGGGGTGGCCTGGCGGCGGCGCGCGACGGGCGGGTGGTGCTGATGCTGCCCGGCCACGACGCCGGTGGCGCGGCACGCGCGGTGGCCCGGGATCTGTCCCGGGTGACCGGCCGGCCGGTGACCGCCGGGGCGAGCGGGCCGTCGACCGGTCCGGCGTCGCTGGCCGTCACGTTCGCCGAGGCGGAGCGCTGCCTGTCCGCGCTCGGTGCGCTGGGCCGGGCCGGGCAGGGGGCGAGCACCGCCGAGCTGGGGTTCGTCGGGCTGCTGCTGGGCGCGGTCGGCGACGCCGGGGACCGGGACGTGGCCCGGTTCCTCGCCATGACGGTGGGGCCGGTGCTGGACTACGACGCCCGGCGGGGCACCGCGCTGGTGAAGACGCTGGAGGCGTACTTCGGGGTGGGCGGCAGCCTGGCGCGGGCCGCCGAGCAGCTGCACGTGCACGTGAACACGGTCACCCAGCGGCTGGAACGGGTCGGGCACCTGCTCGGCGCGGACTGGCAGCGGCCGGAGCGGGCGCTGGAGGTGCAGCTCGCGCTGCGCCTGCACCGGCTGCGCACGCCCGCCCGCTGAGCGGCGGGCGGCGGCCCGGCCGGGCAGGCCGACCGAGCCGGGTCAGCGGGCCCGCAGGCCGTCCAGGACCGTGTCCACGATCCGCTCGGGCAGCATCCGCTCGTCGCGCTCGGGGTGCCAGCGCAGCATCCGCTGGGTGAGCATCGGCGCGGTGAGCAGCGACATGGTCACCTCGATGTCGAGGTCGGCGCGCAGCTCGCCCCGCTCGATCGCGCGGCCCAGCACCTCGCGCAACGCCGCGCGCCGGGGCTCGACGATCGCCTCGTACGCCTGCCGGTGGGCCGAGCTGCGGTTCACCTCGGGCACCAGGCAGGGCATGATCTTGCGGACCCGGGGGTCGGCGTGCTGGCCGACCGCGCCGACGAGCAGCACCAGGTCGTCGCGGACGGAGCGCCCGGCGGTGCGGGGCGCGGGCCCCTTGAGCGTGCGCAACGCGTCCAGCAGCAACGCGTCCTTGCCCGCCCAGCGGCGGTAGATGGTGGCCTTGCCGACTCCGGCGCGGGCCGCGATCGCCTCGATGGACAGCGACTCTATGGTGCTGCCCTCGGCCAGCAGGTCGAGGGTGGCGTCGACGATCGCCTCGTCCGCGCGGGTGCTCCGCGGTCGCCCGGGCGACCGCGGAGCATCCGCCGTGGAAGTCATGTCAGACATTGTCCACGAACCTACGCGGTACCGGCCAACTCCCGGTCGGTGACCGGTGTCGCGTCGGGGGCGACGACCGGCCGGCCCGGCATCCAGCGCAGCACGATCACGATGCCGAGGGCGGCCACCACCGCGGAGGCGCCCGCCGCCCAGTGCATGGCCGAGACGAACGAGTCGTTTGCCGCGTCGATCAGTCGCGGCGCGTCGGGGCCGAGCCGGCCGGCCACCGCGTACGCCCCGGACACCGACTCGCGGGCCGCGTCGCGGATCGGGGCGGGCAGGGCCGCCACCGCCGGGCCGACCTGGTCGCGGTAGACCGCGGAGAGCACCGAGCCGAGCACCGCCACGCCGAGCGCGCCGGCCACCTGGCGCACGGTGTTGCTCACCGCGGAACCGACGCCGGCCTTCTCCCGGGGCAGCGACGACATGATCGACTCGGTGGCCGGCGGCATGATGTTGGCCATCCCGGCGCCCTGGAGGAACCCGAGCGCCGAGAAGATCCAGATCGGGGTGTCCGCGTCGATGAAGACGAACGCGGCGAGCGCCACAGTGGTGAGCAGCAGTCCGACGGCCGCGACCGCCCGGCCGCCGTAGCGGCGGACCATCGCCGCGCTGCGCGGCGCGAAGATGAGCTGGGCCGCGGCGAACGGCAGGAACAGCAGGCCGCTCTCCAGCGGGCTGTAGCCGCGGACGAGCTGGAGATAGAACGCGCCGAAGAACATCACGCCCATGGCGGCGAAGAAGACCAGCCCGACCAGGGCCACCGGGGCGGCGAAGCGGGGCACCCGGAACAGCCGTACGTCCAGCGACGGGTGGTCGCTGCGCAGCTCGTGGGCGACGAACCAGCCGAGCACCGCGAGGCCGCCGAGCACCGCGACCCAGACCTGCGGGCGGCCGAAGCCGTGCTCGCCGCCGTCGATGATGCCGTAGGTGAGCGCGACCAGGCCGACCACCGACAGCAGCACACCGAGCAGGTCGACCCGGCCGGGCTTCGGGTCGCGCGACTCGGGGACCAGGGCCGCGACGAGCACCACGCCGAGCGCCACCACCGGCACGTTGATCAGGAAGACCGAGCCCCACCAGAAGTGCTCCAGCAGCGCGCCGCCGAGCACCGGGCCGATCGCCACCGCGAGGCCGACCGCGCCGGCCCAGACGCCGATCGCCTTGGCGCGCTCGCGCGGGTCGAAGACGTTGGAGATGATCGAGAGCGTCACCGGCATGATGGCCGCGCCGCCGACGCCCATCAGCGCGCGGGCCGCGATGAGCTGGCCCGGGTCCTGCGCGTACGCGGACAGCAGCGAGGACAGGCCGAACAGCGCCAGCCCGAGGATCAGGAAGCGGCGGCGGCCGAGCCGGTCACCGAGCACGCCGAAGGTGAACAGCAGCCCGGCGAAGACGAGCGTGTAGGAGTTGATCGCCCACTCCAGCTCGCCCTGGGTGGCGCCGAGGCCGTGCACCGGGTCGGCCAGGGTGCGCAGCGCGACGTTGAGGATGGTGTTGTCGAGGACGACCACGAGGAGGCTGATCACCAGCACCCCGAGGATCGCCCACCTCCTCGGGTGTCCGGTGTTCTCGTGTGGTTCCACTGCCGTTCTCCCCCCGGTTCACCCGCGTTCGAAATACGATACGGGTCAGACTCGTAACGTTGCCGAGCGTAGGTGAGCCGGTTTCGATACGGAACGGGTTCGTATCGGATGTGTCTCATGTCACGCGGGCGGACCGGCCGCCAGCGCCAGCCGCAGCAGCGCGTCCCGCACCGGCAGCAGCCGCCGCACGCCGGACAGCCGCCCGGCCCACCGCGCGCCGGCCGCGATCCGCTGCGTGGGCCGCCGGCGTCGCCTGTCGTACTTCCGCAGCGCGGCCGGCACGTCGACGGCGTCGCGTACGCAGTCGGCGAGCGCGACCGCGTCGATCAACGCCTGACAGGCGCCCTGCCCGAGGTCCGGGGTCATCGCGTGCGCCGCGTCGCCGAGCAGCGCCGTGCGGCCGGACACGTACGACGGCAGCGGCGTCAGGTCGCGGATCTCGTGCCGCAGGATCCCCTCCGGGGTCAGCGCGTCGACCACCTCCGGCACCGGGAGGTGCCAGTCGCCGAAGAGGCGGCGCAGCTCGGCGCGGTCGTCCGGCGGCGCCGGGCGCCCCTCGGGCAGCCGCATCGCCGCATACCAGTTGGTGCGGCCCGGCCCGGCCGGGGTGAGCCCGAACTTGCGCCCCCGCCCCCAGGTCTCGCCACCCTCGGCCAGATCCAGGTCGACCACACCGCGCCAGGCCACCGCGCCCGCGTACCGCAGCGGGTACCGCCGCCCGTACATCTGCGCGCGCACCACGCTGTTGATCCCGTCCGCGCCCACCACCAGGTCGTACGAATCGAGCAGCGACCCCGGGTCGGTCACCGGGGCGCCGAGGCGCAGCGCCGGGCCGGGTAGCGCGCCGGCCAGGACGGCGAGCAGCACCGGCCGGGTGACCAGGTGCACCGGCTCGCCGTGCCGGCGTTCCAGCCGTCCGACGTCGACGGCGGCGATCCGGCTGCCGTCGGGACGCCGGATCGACCCGCCGGCCTGACGGCTGCCCCGGCGGCGCACCTCGTCGCCGACGCCGAGGGCGTCCAGGGCGCGCATCGCGGCGGGCCAGATGCCGAGCCCGGTGCCGCTGTGCGGCAACGCGGCCGACCGCTCCAGGACCGTCACCTCCCAGCCCGCCGCGCGCAGGCCGATGCCCGCCGCGAGCCCGCCGATCCCGCCCCCGACCACGACCGCGCGTCCGCCCATGCG
>NZ_WBKS01000104.1:0-22087 GCF_008868145.1 Micromonospora sp. AMSO1212t | reverse complement strand
CCGGCCGGTCTCATGACGGGGACGACGTGACAGTGCCGCCGAGCAGGTGCAGCAGCAGCCGCGGCTCGCCCGGCCACGCGTCGAGCAGCACCTGCCGGGGCATCTGCCGGGCGGCGTAGCGCAACGCGAGCGCCACCACCACGATGTCGTCGAGCGGGCCGATCACCGGCAGGAACTCCGGGATCAGGTCGATCGGGCTGGCCACCCAGAGCCCGGCGACCACGATCGCGACCCGGGCGCGGCGGGGCACCCGCGGGTCGCGGCGCAGCCGTCGCACAGCGGTCACGCAGTCGGGCACGAACGCGGTCAGATCGCGCAGAATCCCCGGCGGCAGCCGGCGGGCAAGCAGCACCAGCACCGCCCAGCTCGCGACCAGGCAGGCCGTCGCCACAGCGAGTCCGATCAGCCAGTCGCGCACACCGTCACCCCTTTCCGTTTCCGGTGGCACGCTACGCGGCGTCCCCGCCCGGCGCTCGGGAACAGCCCGGCCCCGCGCGACGCTGACTCTTGTCGGACGACGGCGGATACCGTGGGTACGGGAGGTGACGGCGGTGACGACAGGCTGGGAGGCCGCGGTCGAGGCGCAGATCCGCTCGGCCCAGGAACGCGGCGAGTTCGACAACCTGCCGGGTGCCGGCAAGCCCATCCCGGGGCGCGACATGCCCTACGACGAGGGCTGGTGGATCCGCAGCTTCATGGAGCGCGAGCAGATCCCGTCCGACCTGCTCCTGCCCACGCCGCTCCAGTTGCGCCGCCGCATCGAACAGCTCCCTGCCGAGCTGCGCGACCTGCCCACCGAGGAGGCCGTCCGGTCGTACGTGGCGGCGCTCAACACCGAGGTGGTGGCCTGGCTGCGTACCCCGACCGGGCCACGCGTGGTGGTCCGCCCGGTGAACGTCGACGAGGCGGTGCGCCGCTGGCGCGCCGATCGGGACGGTGCCGCGCCGCTCGTGACGGCTCCGGAGCCGCCCCGCGCCGCCCGGGACCGCCCGCGCCGCCGCTGGCGCTGGTGGCGCCGCTGAGAGCGCTCAGCGAAGCGCCGCCTGCCAGGTCCACGCCGTACGCCGCGGCCGGTCACCGAGCGGTGCGCGGCCGGTCAGCCACAGCAGCACCGGCGCCGGGTCGCCGTCCGGCGCGTCGGGGAACAACCGGCGCACCACCCGGGCACACAGCTCGGCGGGTGGCGACCAGTCCAGGTCGAGCCCTCGGGTCAGGTCGTGGGTGTGAAGCAGGATCTCGGCCGCGCCCATCGCGGCGAACCCGCCCGGATCGCACGGGCCGAAGTGCCACGCCCGGTCGTCCGGACCGGCGGCGTCGATCGTGGCGGCGAGCATCCCGGCCGCGGCCGCCGCGACAGTGAGCACCTCGGCGGGCGCGGCGTCGGCGCGTACCCGCAGGTCGAACGGCAGATAGCCGCCGCCGGGCCGACCGGAGACCTGACCGGCGTACGCGACTAGGTCGTGCGCGATGTGCGCGGCGGTGGTCCAGCAGGACCAGTCCAGGTCTCCGGCACGTACCGTCCAGTTCCGGTCGGTGGCGGGCCGCAGCACGGCGGTCATCGCGGCGGCGGCGGACCGGACGTCCGCGCCGCTCATCGTCCTCACAGCCGGCGTACGCGCAGCACGCACGTCAGCATCGGAAGCGTGAACTCCCCGTCGGCCGTCTCCGGCCGGCTGGCCAGGTACGCGCGGATGCGGTCGAGGGTCTCCGTGCGCTCCTGTTCCGGCATGACCAGCATCCCGGCCCTGGTGGCGAGCGTCGCCACCAGCGAATCGGCGGTACGGCGCTGCCCGTGCGGGAACTCCGCCTGCTCGGGCGAGCCGAACCGGGCCTCGCCGGTCGTCGGCAGGTGCATCGTCGCTGTGGCGACGCGCCAGCTCGCGGGCGTGTCGCGGGGGCCGATGGCGGCGCTTCCGCTGACCGCCGCGAGCCCTGCCACCCAGTCGACCCGGTCGTCCACGACGTTCCACAGTCCGGCAAGGACACCGCCGGGTGCGAGGACGCGGGCGATCTCCGGCCCGGCGACGGCCATGTCGAACCAGTGCATGGCGTTGCCGGCGACCACGGCGTCCACGGAGGCGCCCGGCAGGGGGATCGCCTCGGCGCTGCCGGACAGCGCACGGACGTCCGGCACTGTGCGGCGGAGTTCGGCGAGCATCTCCGGGTCCGGCTCGACGGCAGTCACGTCGCCGCTCACCTCGGCCAGCGTGGCGGTGAGCTTGCCGGTGCCCGCGCCGAGGTCGAGCACCCGCGCGCCGGGTGCGGGTTCGAGCGCCCACCGCAGGGCGGCCCGCGCGTAGTCCGGTCGGTGTTCGGCGTACGCGGTCGCTGCCGCACCGAACGACGAGGAGTGCCGACGTCGTGCGTCTTCGTCCATCCGGTCACCCTATCGACGGCCCGCGATCGTCGTGGCCCTCGACGTCGGCCCGCCTCATTACCATTCGCGCATGGCCGCCGCAGCACCTGTCGAAGCGACCTTCTTCGGAACGTCGTCCCTCCACGTGTCGGACGGGATCTCGGGGATCCTGATCGACGGCTTCTTCTCCCGGCCCTCTCTCCTTCGCGTCGCGCTGGGCCGCGTCGCACCGGACCGAGGGCGGATCACCAGCGCCCTCTCCCGGGCCGGGGTGACCCGTCTCGACGCGCTGTTCGTCGCCCATTCCCACTACGACCACGCCATGGATGCCCCCGAGGTCGTCAAGCACCTCGGAGGCAGGCTGTTCGGTTCCGAGTCGACCCTGAACGTGGGGCGCGGCTCGGGCCTCGCCGAGCAGGCGATGACGCGTATCGCGGACGGAGACGCGCACACAGTCGGCGCGTTCACCGTGCGTCCGCTCGGCGGTGTGCACAGCCCTGGCAACAGGTTCCCGGGCGTGATCGAGGAGCCGTTCGTGCCGCCGGCCAGGGCGAGCAGCTACCGCGACGGCGGGTGCTTCTCGTTCCTCGTCACCCACCCCAGCGGCGCGATGCTCATCCACCCGAGCGCCAACGTCGTGCCGAACCAGTTCGACGGAATCGATGTCGACGTCCTCTACCTCGGTGTCGGCGCCCTGGGCGCGCAGTCACATCGGTTCCAGGACGACTACTGGCGGCACGTGGTGGAGGCGACCCGGCCCGGCATCGTCGTGCCGATCCACTGGGACAACTTCTTCGTCGCGCTGGACCGGACGTTGCGGCCGCTGCCCGCCCTTCTCGACAAGTTCGCCACGACGACGGAGTTCCTCCGCCGCAAGAGTGCGGAGAGCGGCATCCCGGTGCGGTTCCAGGACGCCTTCGAGGTCATCAGACCGTTCGTTCGCTAGGCCGCCGACCCGCCGCACGACGACGGGCGCCTGCGTACCCATCAGGTCACGTCGCCCGGCCGGCTACGGCGCGAGCGCCGAGGCGATGAGGGCTACCGTCCTGTCGTCGTCCTTCGCCAACCGTTCCAGCACGGCGCGCCCAGGGCACGCCGGATCTGCTGTAGCGACAGTCCCAGCGAGCGCAGGCTCTCCACGTGGAAGATGCGGCGGGCGTCCTCGGCGACAGGGACCACCTCCTGCGTCCCAGTGAAGACCTTGCCACGGTGTCAGGGTCAAGTGACGCCGCCGTTTCCAATTAACGGATTACCGGCAACAACATTCCACCAATTCATACCGGCAAACCAGGTCAAATCGCCACCACATCATAATGACAGTTATGTGCGCGTGGCGACGTGGCGGCGAGGGACCACGCCTCGGCCCGCCCTGCGGACTACGGTGAGGCGGTCGCATCCGAGGGGAGGGTGGCAATGCGGATCGCGATTGCGGGCGCGACGGGCCGAATCGGGGCGCTGACCGCGGACGCGCTGAAGCGGCAGGGGCACGAGGTCGTACGCGTCAGCCGCTCGCAGGGCGTGGATCTGATGACGGGCGACGGGCTGGACGAGGCCCTCGCCGGCGTCGAGGCGGTCATCGACACGACAAACGTGGCGGCAGCGGAGCGTTCCGAGACGGTGGCGTACCTCGGCGCCCTGACCCGCAACCTGCTGGAGGCCGAGCAGCGCGCCGGCGTGCGGCACCACGTGCTGCTGTCGATCGTCGGCATCCACCGGGTCGACGACAATGCCCACTACGCGGGCAAGCGGGAGCAGGAGCGACTGGTGGCAGGCGGACCGGTGCCGTGGACGATCGTGCCGGCCACCCAGTTCCACGACTTCGCCGCCATGGTCACCGGTTGGACCGAGCGCGACGGCGTCGCCACTGTCGCGCCGCTGCTGGTGCAGCCGATTGCGCCCCGGGACGTCGCCGACATCCTCGCCGAGGTCGCCGTCGGCGAACCACAGGGGCATCACGTCGACATCGCCGGACCCGCGACGGAGGATCTCGTCGACATGGCCCGGCGCACCAACGAGGCGCGCGGTCGCCGGGTCCGGCTGGGTCCGACGTGGTCGGGCGTGTTCGGCACGTCGATGTCGGGCAACGTGCTGCTGCCGGGCGACGGCGCGCGCATCGCGCCGACCAGCTTCGACGACTGGCTAGCCGCGGGCGCTCGTTGACGGGCTGACGGCGGCGACGACCAGGTCGACTATGCCGTCGGCGTAGTCGTCGGTCAGCGGGCCGTTGCGCAGCAGCCAGCGGTGGTAGAGCGGGCCGAACAGCAGTTCCACCACCTGGTCCAGCGCCGCGTCGGGGCGGACCTGACCGGCCTCGCGGGCGGCCTCCAGGCGTACGCGAACCGCGTTCAGCTGGGGGCGGAGCAGCCGGTCGCGCGCCTGGCCGGCCAGGTCCTCGTCGGCGAGTGTCTCGATGGTGATGGCCCGGGTGGTCGCCGACAGTCGGGGATCGGCGAACTCGGCGACGGTGGCCCGGAGAACCTGGCGCAGATCTGCGCGCAGGTCGCCGGTGTCGGGCAGGGCGATGACCTCCGGCATGTCGTCGGCGAGCGCGTCCAGGATGACCGCGCCCTTGCCGCGCCACCAGCGGTAGATGGTCTGCTTGCCGACTCCGGCGCGGGCGGCGATCGCCTCGACGGTCAGGGCCGGGTAGCCGGTCTCGGTCAGCAGTTCCAGGGCGGCGGCGAGGATCGCGCGGCGGGACTGCTCGTTGCGGCGGGCGGGCTGCGGGGTCACCCCAAGAGCTTACGCGAGACGAGACGTGCCGTTTTGACGAGGCAGCCGCGCTGTGATCTTCTGAGCGAGACGGACCGTCTCGTCTCAGTGAAGGTCAGGAGAGCAGTTGCCGCACATCGCCATGGTCAGCATCCCGTTCCACGGCCACGTCAACCCGAGCTTGGAGATCGTCCGTACCCTCGTGCAGCGCGGTCACCGGGTGACGTACGCCAACGATCCGGCCTTCGCCGAGGTCATCCGGCGCACCGGCGCGGAGCTGAAGCCGTACGCCTCGACGCTGCCCGCCGACGGCGGCGCCGGAACCGACGATCCGATCGAGCAGCTCACGCTCTTCCTCGACGATGCGGTCGCCATGCTGCCGCAGCTGCGGGCCGCCTATGCCGACGACCGGCCGGATCTGTTCCTCTACGACATCGCCGGCGCGCCGGCTCGGCTGCTCGGCGAGCAGTGGGGGATCCCGGCCGTCCAGCTCTCCTCCACGTTCGTGGCGTGGGACGGCTACGAGCAGGAGATGGCGCCCGTCGTGGAGGCGATGCGGGCCGACCCCCGCGGCGCCGACTACTACCGGCGGTTCACGGCGTGGCTGACCGCGGAGGGTTCGTCCGTCACCGACAGCATGGCGTTCCAGGGGCGGCCGGTCCGCAGCCTCGTTCTGCCACCGGAGGCGCTTCAGCCGAACGCCGACCGGGTGGACCGGTCGGTCTACAGCTTCGTCGGGCCGGTCCTGGGGGACCGCTCCGACCAGGGTTCCTGGGTACGACCGGAGCGCGCCGGAAAGGTGCTGCTGGTTTCGCTCGGCTCGGCCTTCACCCGGCAGCCCGAGTTCTACCGTCGCTGCGTCGCCGCGTTCGGTGACCTGCCCGGCTGGCACACCGTTCTGCAGATCGGCGAGCACGTCGATCCCGCCGAACTCGGTCCCGTCCCGGACAGCGTCGAGGTCCACCGGTGGGTGCCGCAGCTGGCCGTACTGGAGCAGGCGGACGCCTTCGTCACCCACGCCGGCATGGGCGGCAGCAGCGAAGGTCTCTACTGCGGCACGCCGATGATCGCCGTACCGCAGGCGGCCGACCAGTTCGCGAACGCCGAGCAGCTGGCCGCCCTCGGCATCGCCCGGGTCGTCGACTCGGCCACCGTCACCGCCGCGGAGCTGCGCGAGACGCTGCTCGCCCTCACGTCGGACCCCGCCGTGGTGGCCCGCAGCGCCGAGTTGAAGCGGCAGGCCCGCGCCGCCGGGGGCGCCGGCCGGGCCGCCGATCTGATCGAGGCCGAACTCACCGCGGCGCGCCGTGGTACCGGGCTGCGTGCCGCGAGCGGCGGGTGAAGCGTGGTCGCGGCGGCCGGGTGCCGCCGCGACCACGCCCCGGTCAGTCCTCCGCCAGCACTGTGAAGGTGAAGGCGGAGCTCGTCGGACGCTTCAGCGGGATGTCGCACTTGACCCGGCGCAGCACCTCGGACCGGGTGAGGCCGAACCGGTGCGCGATGATCCGGTCCGGGCGTACCGGCACCGGGTCGTCGAACGTGACGTTCACCTGGACCGGCCACCCGTCGAGCGGCACCGTGGGCGCGTCGAGCGTCCACGCGCCGGTCCAGTCCAGGGTGAAGCGGCAACGCCGGGCGAACGCCGGGTCCAGCAGTGTGGCCGCCACCAGGTCGGGATCGTTGAGGTGGTGGCCGTGCAGATCGACGGGGTCGAACGAACCGACCGTCGCCCGCTCGCGGACGGTGAGCTTGACGGTCCGGTCGCAGGACACGCAGTGCACCAGCAGCCACACGTCCAGCAGCTTGCCGTTGGCGTTGACCCGGAACCGTCCCCGGGCGGCGGTGGCCGACTCCGCCCGGCAGGTGACGCAGCGCAGCGACAGCAGCGGAAGGCGGGTCCGGCGCACGACCCAGGGCAGCACGATATGAGGTTGGAATGACATGAGACCTGATCTCTGAAGACCTGACGCGAGGCCGATTACGCGCGGCCTCGGACGCTGTGTCCGGGCGCGCGTGGGCAGCCCGGCGAGCCGGCGCAGGCGTCGGCTACAGGCGTGGGGAACGTGTCAGGTTCTAAAGAGCAGGAGGGGTCACGCGGGATCGTCCTTCTTCGCTGCGATGACAGGTGCAGGGACCGTACGGCACTGCCGAAATCCCTCTCAACCCGTTTTCCGGTGCCGCTGCGTCCCGCATCACTTTCACTCACTAAAAGTTTGCACTGCCTGCAAGATCGCTCGTAGGGTCGTGGCATGACCTCGGATCAGAGCCGCCCCGGCCTGCGTGACCGCAAGAAGCGGCAGACCCGCGCCGCGCTCAGCGCCGCAGCGCTGCGCCTGGTCGCCGAGCGGGGCCTGGACCAGGTGACGGTGGAGGAGATCAGCGAGGCCGCCGACGTGTCGGCCCGCACCTTCTTCAACTACTTCCCGAGCAAGGACGAGGCGCTTCTCGGCGACCAGCCGACCGACCGCGAGGTGCTTGCCGCCCGCATCGTCGCCGCCCCGCCGGAGCTGTCCGCGTTCGACGCGCTGCGGCTGGCCTTCGACGACGTGGTCGAGGCCATCGAAGCCGATCGGGAGGTGTGGTTGCTGCGCCTGCGGGTGATCGCGGCGAACCCGTCGCTGCTGCCGCGTCTGATCAGCGGCAACGCCGAGACCGAGCAGGTGATCGTCGCGGCGGTGGCCGCCCGGCTGGGGCTCGACCCGTGCCACGGACACCCGACGCTCGTCACCACTGTCGCCGGCGCGGTGTTCCGCACGGCCCTGATGCAGTGGGTCGAACAACCCGGCACGACGACGCTTCGCGAACTGACCGCCGGGGCGTTCGCCGCCGTCTCCGCCGGCCTGCCCGATCCGTACGCCGCGACCTGACGCCTCCCATCCGTACCGGCCGCCGCCCTCGCGCGCGGCCACTCGCACGTGCACACGACAAGGAGTTCGATGACCACCGCCACTGTTCCGCCCGCCGAGACGGGTACGCGGATGTCACGCCGGGCGGTCCTCCAGGCGTTGTCCGGCCTGATGGTCGGCATGTTCGTGGCGATCCTCGCCTCGACGGTGGTGGCGAACGCGCTGCCCCGGATCATCGCCGACCTCGACGGCAGCCAGACCGTCTACACCTGGATCGTCACCAGCGAGCTGCTCGCGATGACCGCGACGGTGCCGCTGTGGGGCAAGATGGCCGACCTCTACAGCAAGAAGCTCCTCATCCAGCTGTCCCTCGGCCTGTTCGTGGCCGGTTCGCTCGTCGCCGGCTTCACCCCGAACGTCGAGGTGCTGCTGCTCAGCCGGGTCATCCAGGGCATCGGCGCGGGCGGCATGACGGCGCTCGCCACGATCGTCATGGCGGCCATGATCCCGCCGCGTGAGCTGGGCCGGTACGCCGGCATCTTCGGCGCCGTCTTCGGTGTCGGGACCATCGCCGGCCCGCTGATCGGTGGCGTCCTGGTCGACACGTCCTGGCTCGGCTGGCGCTGGTGCTTCCTGATCGGTGTGCCGTTCAGCCTGCTGTCCATCGCGCTGCTCCAGAAGACCCTGCACCTGCCGGTGGTGCGCCGCAAGGTCCGCATCGACTGGCTCGGCGCCCTGCTGATCACCTCGGGCGTCTCCACGCTGCTGATCTGGTCGTCGCTGGCCGGCAACAAGTTCGACTGGGCCTCCGGCTGGACCGCGCTGCTGGTCGGCGGCGGCCTGGCGCTGCTCGCGCTCGCCGTGTTCGTCGAGGCCCGCACCGAGGAGCCGATCATCCCGCTCGGCATCTTCCGCAACCGCACCGTCAGCCTCACCACGGTGGCCAGCATCCTGGTCGGCGTGGCGATGTTCGGCGGCACCGTGTTCCTGTCGCAGTACTTCCAGACCTCGCTGGGCAAGTCGCCGACAGCGGCCGGCCTGATGAGCCTGCCGATGGTCCTCGGCCTGCTGGTCTCCTCGACAGTGGCGGGCCAGCTGATCACCAAGTACGGCCGCTGGAAGATGTTCCTGGTCGCCGGTGCCGCGGTGATGACCGTCGGCATGCTGCTGCTGAGCACCATCGACGCGACCACGAGCGTGCCGGTGCTGTCGGTCTACATGGCGGTGCTGGGTGTCGGCGTGGGCATGCTCCTGCAGAATCTGGTGCTGGCCGCGCAGAACGACGTGCCGGCCGCCGAGCTCGGCGCGGCCACCTCGGTGCTGACGTTCTTCCGCAGCATGGGCGGCGCGGTCGGCGTCAGCGCGCTCGGTGCGGTCCTGGCGAACCGGGTGACCTCGCTGACCGTCGAGCGGCTGGGCCCGATCGCGGCCGGCGGCGGGTCGGCCGAGGTGCCGGACCTGTCCGCCCTGCCGGAACCGGTGCTGCGGGTCGTGCAGGACGTCTACGGCATCGCCACGTCGGAGATGTTCCTCATCGGCGCGCCGTTCGCGCTGCTCGCCCTGATCGTCGTGCTGTTCATCAAGGAGAAGCCGCTGAACACGCTCAGCGGTGACGAGCGCCGGGCCCGCGAGGAAGCAGCCGCCGCCGGCATGCACTGACCACGTCCGACCGAGCGTGGGGCCGCCCCCGGGAGCACCGGGGGCGGCCCCTTCCTGTGTACGGTCAGCGTTCGGTGCGGTCGTTGATCTCGGTGCCGGACTCGCCGGGCATGGCGCCGATCGCCTCCTCGGCGGCCCGGCCGCCGGTGCTCTCGTCGCCCTGCGTCAGCGAGCTGCGGGGCAGCCCGGCCAGGTGCGCCGGGTCCTCGATCGGCTGGGGCGGCCACTGGTCCTGCGTACCGTCGGTCACCCCGGCGCGGCGCAGCGCCTCGACCAGCTGGTCCGGCGACAGGCGGTCGACCTCCTGTATGCCGGCCCCGCGCGCAATCGCCTGCAGTGTCTTCAGGTCTTCGCTCACGAATGTCTCGGCCATGCCCGAGCCTTCCCGGCCCGCAAGACAAGGAAACCGGCGTGCGCCGACGGCCTGCCCGCCCGAGCCGTCGATCATGAAGTTGGACCGGGCAAACCGGACACGGACCGCCGTCAACTTCATGATCGACGCGAAATGAGAGGTTTGGTCAGCGGCGGGCGGGTTTGCGGTCGGGGCGCGGGCGGTCGCGTTCCGGGTCGACGCCGACCTGCACGGCGAAGGCCGGGTCCACGGCCAGTAGCGGCCGGGGGCCGAACAGTGCCATCCCGGTCAGCAGCGTGTCGGTGTCGCGGTCCTGCCAGACCGGGCGGCGCTCCGGGTCGAGGCCGGCGTGCTCGCGGCGCAGCCGCCGCAGCAGCCGGCGGGCGGCGGCGCCGGTCTCCGGCACCTCGGTCAGCCACCAGGCGCCGAGCGCGGTGGCCAGGCAGCACAGCAGCAACCCGGCGACCGAGGCCGGACCGCCGGCGGAACGCCCCTCGACCGCGCTGTCCACCAGCCGGGTCAGCCCGGCCGCGGCGACCGCGAACAGCGGCACCGTGCCCAGCGCGATCCGCCGCCGCTGCGCGCGGGTGAGCAGCCACCCGTCGCGGACCAGCCGCCCGACGGTGCGGCGCAGCGCCCGGCCCACGGCCGGGTCGGCGAGCACGGCCGCCCAGGTCTGCGGGCGGCGCAGCGCGGTGTGCAGGGCGCGCACCAGCGGGGGCGAGCCGGGCGGGGGCGGTCCCTGCGCGTGCAGGGTGGCGAGTTCGCCGACGTCGACCCCGCCCGCGCGGCGCAGCGCCGCCACCCCGACCTGGCAGGCCAGCAGCGCCCGGTCGGTCAGGTACGCCAGCTCGACCCGGTCGGGTGTGGCACCCCGGGTACGGCGGCCGGTCAGTTCGCGTACCGCCAGGGCGATCACGACTGCTACGGCGACCGCGCCGAGGTAGTCGAGGAGGAAGATCGGCCCGCTGACTCCCCAGAGCATGGCGGCAAGTATCTCAGGAGCCGTGGCGTACCTCGGTGTCCCAGATCTGTGACCACGGACGCCGCAGTCCTCGCGCGACGAAGATCGGCTCGCCGTTCTCGTCGTTGTCGACGTCGACCCGCTGGTCGACCCGGCCCACCTCGGTGACTTCGGTGAACCAGGCACGCAGCCGGTCCGGGCGGGACCAGCCGACGACGATCACCACGTCGGCGTCGTCGGGCGGCCGGCCGAACGTGGCCATGCTGTTGTGCCCGGAGTACGCACGCGGCAGTCCTCGGTCCGGCCCGTAGCGGGCCAGCGCGCCGGCCTCGCCGTAGTTGCCGGTCAGCACCACCGCCCGGTCGCGCTGCGCCGAGGGCAGCGCGCGGTGCACGGCGGCCACCGAGTCGGCGAACTCGGGCCAGCCGATGGTCTCGCCCGCGTCGTAGTTGGCCGCGACCACGAACCCGGGCAGCCGGTCGGCCGGCAGCGTGGGCAGCAGCAGCACCGCGCTGCTCGCGGTCATCAGCACGGCGGCGGTGACCAGCAGCGCCTGCCGGACCCGGGCCGTACCGCGCCGCGCCCACTCGACGGTCGGCACCACACCGGCGGCGGTGAGCACCAGGAGAAGCGGCGCGTCGTAGTAGCCCTTGCCGCCGGCCACCGCCACGATCCCCACCACCACCAGCCACGCCCAGGCCAGCGACCGGTACGCCGCCCAGGACGGCCGGCGCAGCAGCGCGACCAGCCCGGCGACCCACACCGGAACCGCGAACGGGCTGATGATCAGGAACTGGAGCACCACCGCGTCGATCCGGCCGCTGTAGGAGCTGTCGCCCTCGGCGATCGACGCGGCGACGTCGAGCTGCGGGAAGCCGTGCGCGGCCTGCCACGCCGCGTACGGCACGGCGAGCAGCACGGCGACGCCCGCCCCGGCGAGCACCCACCGGTCCCGCAGCAGCCGGCGCGGCCCGGCGATCAGCAGACCGGCGACCAGGCCCACGCCGAGCAGGGCGGGCAGTGGTTTGTTGAGCAGGCCGACGCCGAGCGCGAGCCCGGCGCCGAGCGCCCACCGGGTGTCGCCGGTGCGTAGCATCCGTGCCACGCAGAGCGCGGCGGCCAGCCACACCAGCAGGTCGACGCTCGTGGTGCTGAGCAGGTGGCCGCCGGCCAGGACGATGCCCGAGGCAGCGGCGAGCACCGCCGCGGCCGTCTGGGCGACGCGTCCGACGCCGAGCTGCCGGGCGATCGCGGCGACCAGCACCACCGCCGCGCCGCCGATGAACGCCGACGGCGTACGCAGCACCACCAGGTTGCCCGGCGCGATCGTGTCGGCCAGCCGCGCCAGCGCCGGCACGAGCGGCCCCTGGTCGACGTAGCCCCAGTCGAGGTGCCGCCCGCACAGCAGGAAGTACAGCTCGTCGCGGTGGTAGCCGTAGCGACCGGCGAGCGACAGCAGCACAGCGGTGAGGATCGCGCCGACCGCGAGGGGCACGGCGGTACGCGGACCGGCGGGCGGCGGGCCACCGGGCGCGGCGGCCTCGCTCCGATCGATGTCGGCGACTGATTCGGCCACCTGCCCATGATGGCCCCGGCCGGTGGTTCGCCGGTGCCCCGCCGCCCTCGGCCGGGTGGACGGAAACCGGTGGCCGGACGGCCGGGGCGGCGGCTAGCGTGCGCGCCGATGCTGATTCGTGACTACACCGACGCCGACTGGGACCAGGTCCGGCCGATCCTCGCCGACGTCGTCACCGCCGCCGACACGTTCGCGTACGACGCGGACTGGCCACCGGAGACGTTGCGGGAGGTGTGGGTGGAGCGCCCGCCGGGGCGTACCTCGGTCGCGGTGGACCACGACGGCACGGTGCGGGGCACCGCGAAGATGGGCCCGAACCGGCCCGGGCCGGGGTCGCACGTGGCGACCGCGAGCTTCATGGTCGCGGCGGACGCCCGCGGCCGGGGTGTGGGCCGGGCGCTGTGCGAGGAGGCGCTGGACTGGGCCCGGCGGCAGGGTTTCGCCGCGATGCAGTTCAACGCCGTGGTGGAGACCAACACGTCGGCCGTGGCGCTGTACCGGCGGCTCGGCTTCAGCGTGATCGGCACCGTGCCGGAGTCGTTCGGGCACCCGACGATGGGACGGGTGGGGCTGCACGTCATGCACCGGCGGCTGTGAGCGCGGCCCGGAACTGTCGGGGGCCGGGGCTAGGTTGACCTGGACCTTCACCACCCGAGGAGCCGCCATGACCACGCTCACCGACCGCCCGCGCGCCGCGCTGCTCGTCATCGACGTGCAGAACGGCGTGGTGAGCGGCGCCCACGACCGCGACCGTGTCGTCGCCACCATCGCCGGCCTGGTCGACCGGGCCCGCGCCGCCGACGTTCCGGTGGTGTGGGTGCAGCACCGCAGTGACCACCTGCCGGCCGACAGCGAGCAGTGGCGGATCGTGCCCGAGCTGTCGCGCCGCGACGACGAGCCGTTGGTGCACAAGGCCTACGGCGACTCCTTCGAGGACACCGACCTGGAGTCGGTGCTCGCCGCCGCGCGGGTGGGCCGGCTGGTCGTGACCGGCGCGCAGACCGACGCGTGCGTCCGCTCCACGCTGCACGGCGCGTTCACCCGCGGCTACGACGCCACGCTCGTCGCCGACGCGCACACCACCGAGGATCTGTCCGCCTACGGTGCGCCGCCGCCCGCGCAGGTGATCGCCCACACCAACCTCTACTGGAGTTTCCAGACCGCCCCGGGGCGCACGGCCGGCACCGTCGACGCCGCCGAAGTGGACTTCGCGGCCTGACCCGCGGCCGCGGCGCGAAAACGCCTGGCCGGATCCGGCGGGTTGCTGACAGGCTGCCCGCCATGACCGCTCATGCCCTCGCCGGGGCGCTCGCCGACGAGCGCCGCCGGACCGTGTTCGCCGCGATCGTGCTCGGCGCCCGGGACGTGCCGGCCGTGGTGGCCGGTACCGGCCTGCCCGCCCGCGACGCCGCAGTGGCCGTACGCCGTCTCACCGACGCCGGGGTGCTCGCCGACGACGAGGGCGGGCTGCGGGTCGACGCCGAGCGGCTGCGGGAGTTCGCCCGGGCCGGGGCGGCGGCACCGGCGGTCCCGGCCGCGAACCCGCGCGAGGCGATCCTGCGCACGTTCCTGCGCGACGGCGCGCTGACCCGGCTGCCCGCGCAGCGGGGGCGCCGCCGGGTGCTGCTGGAGCACATCACCGAACGCACCTTCGAACCCGGGCGGCGCTACCCGGAGCGGGAGGTGGACGACGCGCTGCGCCGGTGGTGCGAGGGCGGCGAGGCCGACCACGTGACGCTGCGCCGCTACCTGATCGACGACATGCTGCTCACCCGCGAGCAGGGCGTCTACTGGCGGACCGGGCCGTGACCGGCTGGAGCACGCAGGTCGTGCGACCGGACGAGCCGGACGCGACGCT
Organism: Micromonospora sp. AMSO1212t; assembly: GCF_008868145.1. Lineage (NCBI taxonomy): Bacteria > Bacillati > Actinomycetota > Actinomycetes > Micromonosporales > Micromonosporaceae > Micromonospora > Micromonospora sp. AMSO1212t. The sequence continues at coordinate 7,764 of NZ_WBKS01000104.1, read as the reverse complement.
GATGTTGCGCGAGTACATGGCGGAGATGGTGCGCCGCTGGTACGGCCGCCCGGAGCGGCCCGGTGAGGTCGACGCCGCGCTGGCCGAGGACCCGAGCGACGACCTGGCCCCGCCGACCGGGCTGCTGGTGCTGGCCCGCCGCGACGGCCGGCTCGCCGGTTGCGCCGGGCTCAGGTGGCAGCCGGGCTGGGCCGAGCTGACCCGGGTGTACGTGCGCCCGGAGCACCGGGGCGCCGGGGGCGGGGCGGCGCTGATAGGGGCGATCGAGGCGTACGCCGCCGGCGGCGGGGCGACGCGGATCCGGCTGGACACCCGCTCCGACCTGGTCGAGGCGCGTGCCCTGTACGCCCGGCACGGCTACCGGGAGATCCCCGCCTTCACCAGCGGTCCGTACGCGCAGCACTGGTTCGAGAAGGCGCTCGCGGGCCGAGTTGACGACGTGGCGGAGGCGCGCTAAAACAGAACCAGGAACTTGAGTCACCAGGACTCAACTTGAGACCTTGGGCCAGGAGAACCGAGGAGGCAAGAGCCATGTTGATGCGTACCGACCCGTTCCGCGAGATCGACCGGATCGCCGAGCAGTTCTTCGGCACCACCGCCCGGCCCGCCGTGATGCACCTGGACGCCTACCGCGACGGTGACCACTTCTACGCGGCGTTCGACCTGCCCGGTGTGGACCCGGACAGCATCGACTGCACAGTCGAGCGCAACGTGCTGACCGTCCGCGCCGAGCGTCGCCGTCCCACCGGCGAGAACGTCGAGCTGGTCGCCGCCGAGCGTCCGATGGGCACGTTCACCCGGCAACTGTTCCTGGGCGACACGCTCGACACCGACCGGCTGGAGGCCGGCTACGACAACGGGGTGCTGACGCTGCGCATCCCGATCGCCGAGCGCGCCAAGCCGCGCCGGATCACTGTGAGCACGCCCGCCGAGAACAACGGCCGGCGTCAGCTCACCACCGCGTGAGCACGTCACGCCGACGCGCGGGGGAGGCCGGGGCACCGGCCGACCCCGCTTCGTCGTACCGGCGGATCAGCGCGCCTCGTCGCCAAACCCCCCGCCGGCTGAGAACCTTTCTCACATGCTTCGCCCCGAGGTGCTGCCCCGCGCCCGCCCCGCCGCCCTGCCCGCCGGCCCGGCCGACGTCACCGAGGCGTGGCTGCGCAACCGGCGGCTGTCCGAGCACACCCGCGACGCGTACCGCCGCGACGTCACCGGCTGGCTGACCTGGTGCGCCGAGCACGCCGTCGATCCGCTGCGGGCCACCTTCCTGGACGTCAACACCTACGGCCGTGAGCTGGAGTCCACACCCCGCGGCCGCGCGGGCCGCCCGCTCACCCCGGCCACCGTCGCGCGCCGGCTGTCCGCGCTGTCGAGCTGGTACGACTTCCTGGTCAAGCTGGGCGCGGTGCCCGCCAACCCGGTGTCGGCGGCGGACCGGCCGCGCGTCGACCGGGACCACTCCGCCACCGTCGGCCTGACCCCCGACGAGGTCGACGCGCTGATCGCCGCCGCCGAGGCCGACACCGGCCCGGCAGCGGCCCGCAACCGGGCCGCCGTCGCGCTGCTGGCCGACCTGGGGCTGCGGGTCGGGGAACTGGTCGCGCTGGACGTGTCCGACCTGGGCACGGAACGCGGTCACCGCAGCGTCCGCTTCGTCGGCAAGGGCGGCAAGGTACGCCGGCGCGCGCTCACCCCGGGCACCGCGTACGCGGTCGACGCCTACCTGGCCGCACGGGCCGCCGCGCAGGCTGTCACGGTGCCGGCGCTGACCGGTCCGCTGCTGGTCACCGCCACCGGCGGCCGGATGGACCGGCACGCCGTGTTCCGGCTGGTGCGCCGCCTCGCGCAGCGGGCCGGGATCGCCGCGTGGGCGAAGTTGTCGCCGCACTCGCTGCGCCACGCGTTCGCCACCACCGCGCGCTCGGAGGGAGTGCCGCTGGAGGACGTGCAGGACGCGATGGGGCACGCCGATCCGCGTACCACCCGCCGCTACGACCGGGACCGGCACAACCTGGACCGGGATCCGGCGTACGCGATCTGGGCGGCCCGGGCCCGCCGCCGCGGCTGAACCGTCGCACCCGCGCCGTAGGGTGCCGGCATGCGACACGGACTGGAGATCGCCTGCGGCGGCGGCACGCTGACGGTGGCCGAACTCGTGGCGCTCGGTGAGCTGGCCGAGCGGGCCGGCTGGGACGGGGTGTTCCTGGAGGACTATCTCGTCCACCACGCCGGAGACGACCCACCCACCTGGGATCCGTGGCTGGTGCTGGCGGCGGTCGCCGGGCGCACCGAGCGGGTACGGCTGGGGACCACGGTGACCGCGCTGCCCCGGCGCCGGCCGGCCAAGCTGGCGCGGGAGGTGCTCACCCTCGACCACCTGTCCGGGGGCCGGGCCGGCGTCGCGGTCGGAGTCGGCGACCCCGCAGACCGGGGCCTGGCCGCATTCGGCGAGCCCACCGACCTCAGGACCCGCGCCGCGATGCTCGACGAGGGCCTCGACCTGCTGGTGGGACTGCTCGGCGGCGAATCGGTCACGCACCACGGCGTCCACTACCGGGCCGAGGGCGTGGCGCTGCGTCCCCCGCCCGTGCAGTCGCCCCGGGTGCCGGTCTGGGTGGGCGGCAGCACCCAGGCGAACGCGGTGCTGCGGCGTGCCGCCAGGGCGGACGGGATCGTGCCCTACAAGCTGACCGACACCGACGGCTGGTCCGACTTCACGCCCGACGAGGTGGCCGGCCTGGTCGCCGCCCTGCCGGCCCGCCGCGCGGACGGGCAACCGTTCGACGTGGCCGTCGGGGGCCGGCGGCGACGTCCCGACGAGCGCGCCGAGCGGGCCTACCTGGCACAACTGGCGGCGGCGGGTGCCACCTGGTGGCTGGAGTACGTCCCGGCCGCTGAACCGGCGGCGATGCGGGCCGCGGTGCTCCGCGGCCCGCTGCGCTGACCGTCAGCCCTGCGGGCGGGGGCAGAGGCAGAACGGCTGCCCGATCGGGTCGATCAGCACGGTCCACCGCTCGCCGCCCGGCTGGAACTCGGGGCGGGTCGCGCCGGCCGCCACCAGATCCTTCTCCGCGGCCGCCACGTCGTCGACATAGAGGTCCAGGTGGTAGCGCTTGTCGCCGCTCTCGTCCGGCCAGGCCGGCGGCGTGTACCCGGGCACCAGGCCGAACCCGATCGCCGGGCCGTCCTTGACGATCATGGCGTACTCGGCCTCGCTGTGGGTTGTCTCCCATCCCAGCGCCTTGGCGTAGAAGGCGGCGTGCGCGGCCGGGTCGGAGCTGTCGAGATTGATCATGGCGATGTCGGCGTGAGCTGTCATGCGGACATTCTGCCGCCGATACCCGCCGTTTTCTGTCCGGCACGAGCGCGCGTCGCAACCGGCTGCGCGTCACCGTCCGGTTGCCTACCGTCGACAATGATGGGCAGGCAGCAGGAGTGGCACCACACGGCCCGGCGTCGCCGGCCGCTACGCGCGGGCGTGCTGATCGCCGGTCTCGGCGTGGGCACCTGCCTGATCGGGGTGGCCGGGCTGGCGGCGTGGAACGCGCAGGTGGTGCTCCAGGCCGACGGGCCGGTGCGGGACACCGCCGACGGGTTCTTCCGCGACGTCGCGGCCGGTGACACCGACGCGGCGTACGAGCGGCTGTGCGCCGAGGCCCGCGGCAAGTGGAGCCGTACCGGCTTCGGGAGCTGGGTGCGGACCCCGCCGCAGGTGAGCGGCTACGAGATCGTCGACGTGTCGGTGGCGACCCGGTCCGGCAAGCCGACGGGGACGGTGATCGTGCGGATCAACCGCGACGGCGGCGGCAGCGAGGAACGTGAGTTGCCGGTCGTGCCGGAGGGCGGGTCGTGGCGGGTGTGCGGGGATCCCTTCTGAGGCTCAGGCACGCGGGCCGAGGTCCCCCGAGCGGTAGTGGCGCCGACACAGCACCTGGTAGCGCACGTCGGCGCTGTCCACGGTGTCGCCGATGACGACCTGCGCGCCCTCGCGGACCACCCGGCCGGCCACCACGCGGGCGTTGAGCAGCCCTTCCCGGCCGCACCAGCACAGCACCTCGACCTGGATGCGGGCCACCTCGTCGGCCAGTTCGAACAGCCGCTGCGCTGCCGGGAACAGGCAGGAGCGGAAGTCGGTGGCCAGGCCGAAGGCGTAGACGTCGACGTCGAACCGGTCGACCAGCTCGGCCATCTGCTCGATGTGTTCGAGGTTGTAGAACGAGGCCTCGTCGCAGATCAGGTAGTCCACGCGTACCCCCTCGGCCCACGCGTCCCGGACCAGGACCCGCAGGTCGAGGTCGTCGGTGACCTCGACGGCCTCGTGGGCCAGGCCGATGCGGGTGGTGACCTGCGGGCCCAGCGAGCGGTCGATGCGGGTGGTGAGCAGGCCGCGGCGGCCCTGCCGGGCGTGGTTGTGGTTCATCTGCAACGCCATCGTGGACTTGCCGCAGTCCATCGGCCCCCAGAAGAACTTCAGCGCGGCGGCGTGCAGCGGCCGGCCGTCGACGCCGCGGGCGGCGGCGCAGCCGGTGGCTCGGTCGTCGCCGGGCCCCGGCAGGGGGCGGGCCAGGCAGGTCGGGGCGGCGTCGTCGGTCACGTCGGGGCAGCCTAGTCCATCGACGCCGCCTGATTCGGCGCGCGATGATCCACAGGTCGGGGCGCGGGGGTCAGAGCACCCGGGGCGGGGTGTTGCCGGCGGCGATGATGGCCCGGCGCATCGGCACGGCGGCCAGGAGCGCGAAGCCGACCACGAAGAAGATCAGCAGCGACACCAGGCCCACCCGGTACGACGAGGTCAGCTGGAATACCAGGCCGAACGCCAGCGGGCCGAGCCAGCTGGTGCCCTTGTCGCTGATCTCGTAGAAGCCGTAGTACTCGCCCTCCTTGCCCGCCGGGATGAGCTGGCTGAACAGCGACCGGCTCAGCGCCTGGCTGCCGCCGAGCACCAGGCCGATGCAGCCACCGAGGATCATGAACGGCACGGGCGCCTCGGCGGGCAGCCGGAACGCGGCGATGATCACACCGGTCCAGAGCACCAGCGACAGCAGCACGGTCTTCCACGCGCCGATGCGCTTGGCGAGCGCGCCGAGGGCGAGCGCGCCGCCGAAGGCGAGGAACTGCACCAGCAGGATGGTCACGATCAGAGTGCTCTGCTCCAGTCGCAGTTCCTCGGTGCCGTACTGGCTGGCGAGGGTGATGACGGTCTGGATGCCGTCGTTGAAGACCAGGAAGGCGAGCAGGAAGTACAGCGTCAGCGGGTACGCCTTGATCTCGCGCAGGGTGCGCCCCAGCTGCCGGAACCCGTCGGTGAGCACGTTGCCGCCCGCCTGCAGGGCCGCGGCGGTGGGGTGTTCGCGCAGCCAGCGCAGCGGGACCAGGGTGAACGCGGCCCACCACACGCCGGCCGACACGATCGACCAGCGGGCCAGGTCCAGCGTGCGCTGGGCGTTGCCCTCCTCGCTGAGCATGGTGACGGCGACCAGGTTGAGCGCGAGCAGCAGCCCGCCGCCGAGGTAGCCGATGGCCCAGCCGCGGCTGGAGATGCCGTCCCGGTCGTCCGGGCCGCCGAGTTGCGGCAGGAACGAGTTGTAGACGACCACGGCGGCGCCGAAGGAGATGTTCGCGATCAGGAACAGCGCGCCGCCGAGCAGGTAGCGCTCACCGGTGACGAACGCGAACGCGATGGTGGCGCCGGCGCCGGTGAACGCGGCGGCGGCGAGCAGCCGCTTCTTGTGCGCCGACCGGTCGGCGATCGCGCCGATCACCGGCAGCACGAACACGGTGAGGAAGACCGACAGCGAGATCAGGTATGGGTAGAACGAGCCGGCGGCGACCTTGATGCCGAGCGGGTACACGGCGCCGTCGCAGCTGTCCGCGCCCAGTTCGCAGCCGGCGGCCAGCTCGGTGACGGTGGTCAGGAACGGCCCGAGGAAGACCGTGATGACTGTGGTCTGGAACGCGGAGTTCGCCCAGTCGTAGAAGTACCAGCCGGTGCGCTCGCGGCGGGTGCTGCCCGGTCCGGCGGGGTCGGCGACGGCGGGGGTGACCGTATCGGCCATCGGGGGTCGTCCTCGGGGGCTCAGGCGGCCCAGTGGCCGCGACTGCGATAGACGTCACGGAGCACGCTGACGTGATCGGTCATGATGCCATCCACACCAAGATCAAGTAAGTGGTGCATCTGGGCGGGTTCGTCGATCGTCCAGACGTGCACCTGCAACCCGATCCGGTGGCAGTACGCGAGGAACCGCCGGTCCACCACCGGCACCCGACCGAAGGAGACCGGCACCTGCGCGGCGACCACGGACGGGGGCAGCCGCAGGGGCCGTCCGTGCAGAGAGGCCAGCCGCAGCCGGGCCACGCCGCGCATACCGAGGCTGGTGGCGGCCCTCGGCCCGGCCAGCGCCCGCAGCCGGGCCAGCCGGGCGTCGCTGAACGAGGCGAGCAGCACCCGGTCGCCGGCCCCGGCCCGGGTGACAGTGGCGACTGTGGGCTCCGCGCCGCCGTCGGACTTCACGTCGATGTTGAACCGCACCTGCGGCCAGGCGCCGAGCACCTCGTCCAGGCGGGGCACCAGGGCGGCCCCGCCGACGCGCACCGAGGACAGGTCGGCCCACCGCAGGTCGGCGATGCGGCCCGGCTCGCCGGTGACCCGGCGCAGCGTCGGGTCGTGGAAGACCACCGGTACGCCGTCGGCGGTGGCGTGCACGTCGGTCTCCACGTACCGGTAGCCGAGGGCGACGGCGCGGGCGAACGCGGCGGCGGTGTTCTCGTCGCCGTCGGCCGCGCCACCGCGGTGGGCGAACGCCAGCGGCGCCGGTGCGTCGAGGTAGCCGTGACGGGGCTGCACGCGGGCAGTATGCCCGCCCTGGGTGGTGCCCACATGGCCGGGCGGTGAAATTACCTATCGTTCCCTGAGACGGCTAGGATATGGTGCGATGAGTAACGACATGTACTCGGTGGATCAGGTTGCCGACCTGCTCGGCCTGCACGTGCGCACCGTGCGCGGCTACATCCGCTCCGGCCGGCTGCGGGCGACGCGGATCGGCAAGCAGTACCGGATCGCCCGCGCGGACCTGGACACGCTGACCGGACGGCCCGCCTCGCCCTCGGCGCCGGGGGCGGAAGTGTCGAGCGTCGTACGCCTCGACGGCGTCGACCGGGCCGCCGCCGACCGGCTCGGCACGCTGGTGCTGGCCGGTGTGAACACCAACCACGACCCGGACCGTCCGCTGCGCGTGCAGACGGTCCACGACGAGGAGCGCCACCGCATGACCATCGTGATCCTGGGCGACCTCACCGCCACCGCCGACCTGCTGCGCCTGCTCGACGGGGTGCTCGGCGGCGGCAACGGCCTGCTCGGCGGCGGGGAGCGCGGCCGTGACTGACCTGATGCAGGAGCGCGCCGGCGTGCCGGTGCTGGTCTGCGACCCGGACGGCCCGCCGATCGCCACCGAACGCGACGCGCTGGACCTGATCGGCGCGGCGTTCCTCGGCGCCACAGTGGTGGCGGTGCCGGCGGAGCGGCTCGATCCCGGCTTCTTCACGCTCGGCACCCGCTTCGCCGGCGAGGTGATGCAGAAGTTCGTCAACTACCGGCTGCGCCTGGCGATCGTCGGCGACATCTCCGAACATCTGGAGCGCAGCGGAGCGCTGCGCGCGCTGGTGGCCGAGTCGAACCGGCACGACCAGGTGTGGTTCGTACCGGACCTGGCCGCGCTCGACGCCCGCCTGCGCGCCACGACCTGACCCACCCCCGTCCTCGCC
>NZ_WBKS01000103.1:0-22066 GCF_008868145.1 Micromonospora sp. AMSO1212t | reverse complement strand
CGGGGGTGGGGGCGCGTGCCAGCATGCGCGGATGCGCAGCGCACGGCTCACTGTCCAGGCCAACGGCATCACCCAGGCGGTCCGCGTGGCCGGCCCACCGGACGGCGTGCCGGTGCTGCTGGTGCACGGCAACGTCTCCTCCTCCGCGTTCTGGGAACCGTTGCTGGCCCGGCTGCCGGACACGCTGCGGGTGGTCGCCCCCGACCTGCGCGGCTACGGCGAGACCGACAGCGCGCCGGTCGACGCCACCCGAGGGCTGGACGACTTCGCCGACGACGTGGCCGCGCTGCTGGACGCCCCCGGGCTGTTCCCGCCCGGCGCCCGGCCGGTGGTGGCCGGGCACTCGCTGGGCGGCGGGGTGGCGATGCGGCTGCTCGTCGGCCACCCCGCGCGGTTGGCCGGGCTGCTGCTGGAGGCGCCGGTGTCCCCGTACGGCTTCGGCGGTACCCGGGACCTCGACGGCACCCCCACCACGCCCGACTTCGCGGGCACCGGCGCCGGTGGCGCGAACCCCGACTTCGTGGCCCGGCTCGCCGCCGGTGACCGGGGCGCGGACGGCCCGACCAGCCCGCGGGCGGTGCTGCGTGCCGCGTACGTGGCCGACCCGGCGTCGCTCGGCGACGACGAGGACCTGCTGCTGGAGAGCATGCTGACCACCGTCACGGGGGACGACAACTACCCGGGCACCGCTGTCGCCTCGCCGCACTGGCCGGGGACCGCGGCCGGGCGGCGCGGCGTGCTCAACGCGCTCGCCCCGGCCCACTTCCGGCTCGCCGACGAGCTGGTCGCCGTGCCGGGCAAGCCGCCGGTGACCTGGGTACGCGGCGACGCCGACGTGATCGTCTCGGACACCTCGCTGTTCGACCTGGCGTACCTCGGTCAGCTCGGTGTGGTGCCCGGCTGGCCCGGCGCCGGGGAGTGCCCGCCGCAGCCGATGGTGGGGCAGACCCGCGAGGTGCTGGAGCGGTACGCGGCGGCCGGCGGGACGTACCGGGAGGTGGTGCTGCCCGGCTGCGGGCACAGCCCGCACCTGGAGCGGCCGGCGGAGTTCGTCGCCGAACTGCTGGCGCTGGCCGGGGAGAACGCCACCGGCTGAGGCGCGGTGCGTGAAATATCCCACGGCGTCTCGACAACACAGCGTCACGTGGCAGACTCCGGCGCATAACCTTAGCGGCCGTTCATGTCGCGAACGGCGGAGTCGAGCCAGGGGAGGCCGGTCGTGGCGCGGGAGTTCACCAGGGTGGGCGTGGTGGGTCTGGGCACCATGGGTGCCGGCATCGTCGAGGTGTTCGCCCGCAACGGCGTCGACGTCACAGCCGTCGAGATCTCCGACGGGGCGCTGGAGCGCGGCCGGGCCACGCTCACCGGCTCCACGGACCGGGCCGTCGCCAAGGGCAAGCTCGCCGAGGCCGAGCGGGACGCCCTGCTGGCCCGCGTCGACTTCCGGGTCGGGCTGGACGCGCTGCACGACGTGGACCTGGTGATCGAGGCGGTGCCCGAGCACCTGGACCTCAAGCAGCGGATCTTCGCCGAGCTGGACCGGATCTGCAAGCCCGAGGCGATCCTCGCCACCAACACGTCCTCGCTGAGCGTCACCGAGATCTCCGTCGCCACCACCCGGCCCAACCAGGTCATCGGCATCCACTTCTTCAACCCGGCCCCGGTGATGAAGCTGGTCGAGGTGGTCCGCACGGTGGTCACCTCCGCCGACGTGGTCGCCGACGTGGAAGCGCTCTGCGAGCGGCTCGGCAAGGTCGACGTGACGATCAGCGACCGGGCCGGCTTCATCGCCAACGCGCTGCTGTTCGGCTACCTGAACCACGCGGTCGGCATGTTCGAGGCCCGCTACGCCACCCGCGAGGACATCGACGCCGCCATGAAGCTCGGCTGCGGCCTGCCGATGGGCCCGCTCGCGCTGATGGACCTGATCGGCCTGGACACCGCGTACGAGATCCTCGACACGATGTACCGGCGCGGCGGCCGGGACCGCCGGCACGCCCCGGCCCCGCTGCTCAAGCAGATGGTCACCGCCGGTCTGCTGGGCCGGAAGTCGGGTCGCGGCTTCTACACCTACGAGCGGCCGGGCTCGCCGAAGGTCGTACCCGACGAGTACACGCCGCTCGCCGCGGACGCCGCGCTCGCCGACGGCGCCCGCGCCATGGCGAAGGTCGGCGTGGTCGGCTCCGGCACCATGGCCACCGGCATCATCGAGGTGTTCGCCAAGGCCGGGTACGAGGTCGTCTCGGTGACCCGGGGCGCGGAGAAGTCCGCGAAGGTCTGCGAGGCGGTCAAGACCTCGCTCAACAAGGGCGTGGTGCGGGGCAAGCTCAGCGAGACCGACCGGGACGAGGCGCTCGGCCGGATCACCTGGTCCGCGACGCTGGAGCACCTGGCCGACGTCGACCTGGTGGTCGAGGCCGTGATCGAGGAGTTGAGCGTCAAGAAGGCGCTGTTCGCCAGCCTCGACGAGATCTGCAAGCCCGGCGTCGTGCTCGCCACCACCACCTCGTCGCTGCCGGTGATCGACGTGGCGATGGCGACCCAGCGCCCCGCCGACGTGGTCGGCCTGCACTTCTTCAACCCGGCGCCGATCATGCCGCTGGTGGAGATCGTGCAGACCATCCGCACCTCCGCCGAGACGTCGGCCACCGCCCGCGCGGTCTGCGCGAAGCTCGGCAAGACCGGCGTGGTCTGTGGCGACCGGTCCGGGTTCATCGTCAACGCGCTGCTGTTCCCGTACCTGAACGACGCGGTGAAGATGCTGGAGGCCAGCTACTCGACCGCCGACGACATCGACTACGCCATGAAGCTCGGCTGCGGCTACCCGATGGGCCCGTTCGAGCTGCTCGACGTGGTCGGCCTGGACGTCTCGCTGGCCATCCAGCGGGAGCTGTACCTGGAGCTGCGCGAGCCCGGCTTCGCCCCGGCGCCGCTGCTGGAGCACCTGGTCACGGCCGGCTACCTGGGCCGCAAGTCCGGCCGCGGCTTCCGCGACCACACCCGGCGCTGACCGCTGTCAACAGCCGGGCCCGGTGACGGCGTCTTCGAGGTGTGACCTTCGAGGAGTACGTCGGCAGCCGCGGCCCGGCTCTGTTGCGTCTGGCCCGGCTGCTGACCGGTGACGCGCACCGGGCCGAGGACCTGACGCAGGACGTGCTGGCGCGCGCGTACGTGCACTGGCGGAAGATCGCCCGCGCCGACCGGCCCGACGTGTACGTGCGGCGGATGCTCGTCAACGCGAACACGTCCTGGTGGCGGCGGCGGTCCAGCCGCGAGCTGGCGGTGGACACGTTCGCCGACCGGCCCGAGCGTGGCGACCTCGGCGGCGAGGCGGCCGATCGGGACGAGATGTGGCGGCTGATCCGCGCCCTCCCGGACCGTCAGCGCGCCGTGCTTGTGCTGCGCTACTACGAGGATCTGGACGACGCCACGATCGCCCAGATCCTCGACTGCTCCCCGGTCACCGTCCGCACCCACGCGATGCGGGCGCTCGCCCACCTCCGGGAGCGCTGCGGCGTCCCGATGACCAAGGGGAGCCGGCCGTGACCGACCTCGACCAGCGGATCGCCTCAGTGTTGCGGGAGCACGCCGAGGGCGCCGTGGACATCGACCGGCTGACCGCCGGGGCCGTGACGGGTGGCCGCCGTCGGCTACGCCGTCGCCGGGCCGTGTTCGGTGGTCTCGCCCTGGTCGCGCTGCTCGGCGGCCTCACCGTCGTTCCGGGCCTGCCGGGCGTGGACCGGCCGCTCACCGGCCCGGCCGCCCCGGCCGTGCCGGATGGGGCAGCGCCACCGCTGATGCGGGCCGCGCCGGGCGCGGCGGCCGCGCCGGAGGTCGTCGGCACCGACGCCGGGGTGCTGCACTTCGGCGTCGACACCACCCGGGTCCGCTACCTGAGCTGGGAGGCGTCGCAGGGCCGGGAGACCGTCGGGCTGGACGTCGGCGACGGGCGGAAGGTCACCGTCGAGCTGGCGCGCTCGTCGCAGACGCTGCGGGATGCCAGCGCCGAGGGGGTGCCGTTCGAGGTCGCTGCGCTCGCCGAGGAGGCGGCGTTCGACGGCCGGACCAGCACGCTGACCGTCGACGGGATGCCGATCCAGGTCCGGCAGTGGCGACCGGTGCCCGGGTTGTACGCGCGGGCCAGCGTGTCGGCGCAACAGGACACGGCGCTGACCGTCGCGGCCGAGGCGTTGCGGCTGACCGAGGCGCGCCGCTGTGGTGCTCCGGTCCGCGTCACGACCGTGCCGGACGGCGCCCGGGTCGCCAGCTGCCGGGTCAACGTGACCGGCTTCCCGCGGCTGGTGACCGCCCGGTTCAACATCGCCCGTGCCGACAACCACCAGATGAGCGTCTCCTACCAGTACGCGGCCGAGATCTCGCCACAAACCGTGGACCGCAACATGACGATCGGCGGGCGTCCCGCCCACCTCTACTCGGCACAGGACCGGATCGAGCTGCTGGGCGTGCCGAAGTCGCGCCTGCTCGCCGATTACGGCTGGCCGGAGCAGGGGTTCGACAAACTTGACGCGGCGCTCGTGCTGGGCGGCGTCCAGGTTGCGCCGGACCCGACCCGCCCGGAGACCTGGGACTGAGCGCTCGTCCGCCGGCCGGCCGCCCGACTCGGGCCGGTCCGGCCGGCGGACCGTACGCTTGGTGACCGTGAGCCCCCGTCGCAACCGCCCTCGCCGGGAAGAAGGCCCCGGCCTGGACGCCGAGCGTGCCCGCCACGGCGTGCCGACCGTGCAGCAGTGGCGCGACGGCGACTGGCAGGTACGCGCGATCAGCGGCGGCGCATCAGTCAAGACGTACCGCTGTCCCGGCTGTGACCAGGAGATCCGCCCGGGCGTGGCGCACTTGGTGGCCTGGCCGGCCGACGACCGGGGTGACCTGACCGACCGCAGGCACTGGCACTCCGGCTGCTGGCGGGCCCGTGACCGGCGCGGACCGAACCTCCAGCGCGGCCGGGGCGCCCCGCGCTACGGCTGAGCGATCTGGATCACCCGGTTCCCGTCCCACTGGGCGGCGGGGCCGCCGACGCGGGAGACTGGCAGGCGTGAGCACTCCGATTCGCGCGTCGTCGATCCTGCCCGGCCGCCGGGAGGACATCGAGCTGCACACGGCCGACGGGTTGACGCTCGTCGGCGAGCTGGCCCGGCCGCTGGACCGCGAACCGGCCGCCACGCTGGTCTGCCTGCATCCGCTGCCCACCCACGGCGGGATGATGGACAGCCACGTGTTCCGCAAGGCGGCCTGGCGGCTGCCCGCGCTGGCCGGCCTCGCGGTGCTCCGGTTCAACACGCGGGGCACCACCAGCGTCCGCGGCACCAGCGAGGGTGCGTTCGACGGCGCGGTCGGCGAGAAGTTCGACGTGGCCGCCGCGATCGAGTACGCCGAGTTCCACGAGCTGCCGAACATCTGGCTCGTCGGCTGGTCGTTCGGCACCGACCTGGCGCTGAAGTACGGCTGCGACCCGGCGGTGGCGGGCGCGATCCTGCTCTCCCCGCCGCTGCGCTACTCCGCGCCGGAGGACCTGGCGGTCTGGGCCGAGACGGGCAAGCCGCTGACCGCCCTGGTTCCCGAGTTCGACGACTACCTGCGCCCGGAGGAGGCCCGGGAGCGGTTCGCCGCCGTGCCGCAGGCCGAGGTGGTGGGCGTGGACGGTGCCAAGCACCTCTGGGTCGGCGACGCGGAGAAGGTGCTGGACGAGATCGTCCGGCGGGTCGCCCCCGGTGTACCGCTGCCGTTGCCGACGACCTGGGACGGCCCGATGGAGACCGGCGACGCCAGCGCGTACGCCGACCGCACCGTCGCCGCGTTCGCGGACACCCCGGTGCCCGGCCCGGCCCAGCGGAGCGCCGAGTAACGGCTCAGCGGGCGTCCTGGCGGGGTAGCACCACCTCGCGCAGGATCAGCTGCAACGCGGCGACGGTGGGGATCGCGATGAGCGCGCCAACCACGCCCAGCAGCGCCACTCCGAGCAGCGCGGCGAGCAACGCGGCCACCTCGTTGACCGACACCGCCCGGCGCATGACCTTCGGATAGATCAGGTAGTTCTCCACCTGCTGGTAGAGCACGAAGAACACCAGGCAGGCGATGCCCACGGGCAGGTCTGTGGCGAGCCCGACGAGCGTCACCACCACCGCGCCGAGCGTCGCGCCGATCTGCGGGATCAGGTCGGTCACCGCGACCACCACGGCGAGGGCGAACGGGTACGGCAGGCCGACCGCCAGCGCGAACACGAACGTGCTCACCCCGGCCAGCACCGCGATGGCCAGTGCGCCGACCATGTACGCGCCGACCCGGGTGAGGATCTCGTCGCCGATCAGCCGGACCCGCTGCCGGCGCGAGCGCGGCACCAGCGCGTACCCGAGTTCGCGCAGCTTGTCGAAGTAGGCCAGGAAGTAGATCGTCAGCACCAGCACGGTGAGCAGGCGGAAGATCGTCCCGAAGATCAGTTGCGCGCCGCCGAGGACACCGCCGAGCGCCCGCCCGACCGTGTCCGCGTTCGCCGCCGCCTGGACCCGCTCCATCACGTCGTACCGGATGACGAGGTCGTTGACAGTGGGATTGCGGCGCAGCTCCTCGACGTAGCCGGGTAGCTGTTGGATGAACTGGCCGGACTGGGTCACCACCGGCGGCACCAGCGCCAGCAGACCGGCGACGATCAGCAGCAGCAGGGTGAGGGTCACCACCGCCACGGCCAGGCCGCGCGGCACGCCCCACTTGCACAGCCGGACCACCGCCGGGTGCAGGCCGACCGCGAGGAACAGCGCGATCACCACGAGCACCAGGATGCCGGCGGCGTTGCGGATGCCCAGGAACAGCGCGTACGCCAGCAGCACGCCGAGCGCGCCGGTGAACCCGATCAGGAAGGCGCTGCGCCGCAGCGGCCGCCCCGGTACGCCGAAGCGCCCGCTCGGCTCGAACTCACCCGGCTCGACATCCGCGGCGACCGCCCGGCTTTCCGTGGCGGTCCGGGCGCTCTTCGTGGCGCCGGTGCCCGCGTTCGCCTCGGCCGGGTCGGCGTCTCGGGGCCGCGCGTCTTCGGCGGGGGAACGGGAGGCGTCCCCGTCCACTGACGAGGCGGCCTCGTCGTCCCGGGCGGCGGAGCCCTCCTGCGACACCCGTGCCTCCCCGCAGCCCCGGCCCGCGCCGGGGTAGACGTCCACGGCCCGCGCCTGCCGGCGTGCGGACCCCTGCCCGCAGGGTAGTCGCCGCCGCACGCGCGAGCCATCCCACTGCCACGCTCCGTCGGGGCGGTGGCGTCCGCCGAGGACGGGCACGCCACACCGCCGGGACGCGGAAGCGCCCGGCGACGGGGGGTCAGTCCTTGTCGACGGTGACGGTGCTGGGCTTCGCGCTGCGCTCGTCGGTGGTCGGCTTGGTCGGGCGCTTGCCGTTCTCGCCGGTGCTGGTGATCTTCGTCGGGGTGGCGCCCCGGCCACCCTCGCCCGGTACGGCTGCGACAGTGGGCTCCCCGTCGACGCCCGCGCCGGCGGGGGAGTCCATCGTGGTCACCGGCTCACCGACCGGCTTCGCCTTGCCCGTCTCGGCCGGCTCGCCGTCGCCCTTCGCCGGTCCGGCGCCGTCGGGGGCCGTCGTGGCGGCGCCCTTCGCGGCCACCGGCGCACCGCTGCCGACCGGGATGTCGGCGGGCTCGCCGCCGTCGTCGCCGGCCCGCCCGGAGGCGGCGGTGGCGAGGTCGCCCGGGTCGACCGGGGTGGCCGCGATCCCGGCCGAGTCGGCGTCACGCCGCTGATCGGCGAGCCGTCGTTGCAGGTCGTCGGACTCCTGTCGCGACTTCCAGGTCTCGGTACGCAGGTCGGCCAGCTCCTGCTGGGCCTTGGCGATCTCCAGCATCACCCCGGCGAGCTGCTGCCGGCCGGCGGCCACCTCCTGCTGGGTGGCGGCCAGGTGCTGCTGCGTGGTGGCGAGATGCTGCTGGGTGGTGGCCGCGTACTCCTCGAACTGGCGGCGCGAGGCCGCGACGTGCTCGTCGGCCTTGCGGCGCTGCGCGGTGGCGTCCGCCTCGGCGCGGCGCAGCAGCTCGGCGGCCTCCAGCTCGGCCTGCTGCCGCATGCCCAGCGCGTCGGCCTCGGCGGCCTGCCGGACGTCGGCGGCGGTGCGCTCGATCTCGTCGCGCCGCGTGGTGTACGCCTGCTCCAGCTCCTCCTGCCGCTTGGCGTGCTGGTTGTCCAGCTCGTCGCGGCGCTTGGCGAACTCCTGCTCGGCGGCGGCCCGGCGCTGGGCCAGCTCCTTCTCCGCGCCGTCCCGCCGCTCGGCGACCTCCTTCTCCACCCCGGCCCGCCACGCGCCCAGCTCCTGCTGGGTCTGCGCGCGGGACTGCTGCACGTACGCCTCGGTCTCGGTGCGCATGCGCTGCACGTACGCCTCGACCTCGGCGCGGTTGCGCTTGCCGGCCTCGGCGGCCTCGGTGGTGAGCCGGTTGGCCTCGGTGCGGGCCCGGCCGCGGGTGGCCTTGGCGGCCTCCTCCGCGTCGTCCACGATCTTCTTGGCCTCGGCCAGCGCCTTGGCGTGTGTGGCCCGGCCGGCCTCGGCGGCGGCGTCGGTGAGCCGCTTGGCCTCCTGCTGGCCCTTGGCGTGCACCTCCTTGGCGGCCTCGCGGAGCTGGCTCGCCTCCTGCTGGGCCTTGGCCAGCGCCTCCTTGGCCGCCTCGCGCAGCCGCGCGGCCTCCTGCTGGGCCCGGGCGTGGATCTCCTTGGCCGTGTCGCGGAGCTGGGTGGCCTCCTGCTGTGCCTTCGCCAGTGCGTCCTGGGCGGTCCGGCGCAGCTTCTCGGCCTCGTCCTGTGCTGCCGTCCGCAGCTTCGTCGACTCGTCCTGCGCGGCCTTGCGCAGCTGCGCGGACTCGTCCTTGGCGGCCTTGAGCGTGGCCTCGGCCTCGGCCTTGCGGGCGGCGGTGTGCCGCTCCTCCTCGGCCCTGCGGGCGGCCAGCGCGATCTCGAAGTCCTTGAGCGCCTGGGCGGCCTGCTCCCGGGCCTCCTCGACGATGTGCTCGGCGGCGGCGCGGCGGGCCTCGATCTCCTCGTTGGCGGCGCCGAGGATCTCGTCGGCCTGTTCCTCGGCCATGGTGAGGATCTGCTCGACGCGCGGACCCAGGTGCCGGAACGACGCCCGGTCCACCACCGCCGCCTGCTTGCGCACCTGGGCCAGGTCGCGCTGGAGCACCTCGACCTGACCGGCCAGCTTGTGGATCTGGGTGTACGCCTGTTCCCGCTCGGTGGTCAACGCCGCGATCTCGTGCTCCGCGCGAGCGACGTAGCGGTCGACCTGCCGTTTCTCGTACCCCCGCAGGGCGGACTCGAAGCTGGGCTCCGTCGTCACGTCCCCGCCGAGCGCGAACAGTTCCTCGCCGTGCGACATGCCCCCATCCTCACACGCATCCGGCTCTGCTGGGGCGATACGGACGCCCCTTCTGGGAGCTACTTCACCCTCCTGGCGAAACGGGCCGCACAAGCATGACGGCGCGGGGCGACACCGGTCACCCGGCGTCACCCCGCGCCGTGGCTCATGCCCCCGACAGCGGGTGTTTCGATCAGCCGGCCGACTCGGCCGTCACCTTCTGCCCGGAGGCGTCCGCCTTCGGCGTCTCGGCCTTGGCGCCGGCCGGCACGCCCGGCACGATGCCGGCCAGGCCGGACAGCATCTGCCCGAGCTGCGAGGTGACCGCGTCCTTCTGGCGGGTGAGGTCCTCGACCTCGCGGCGGGCCGCCTGCGTGGTCAGCTCGGCCTCGGTGCGGGCCTCGTTGAGCACCCGCTGCGCCTCGGCGCGCGCCTCGTTGAGCGTCTTGTCGGCGAGCGCCTTGGCCTTGTCGACGGTGTCGTTGGCGGTGCGCTCGGACTCGACCCGCCGGGCCTCGGCCCGCTGCTCGATCTCCTTGGCCCGCTCCTGGGCGGCACGGGCCCGCTGCTCGGCCTCGTTGACCAGCTTCTGGGTCTGCGTGACCTGGGCGGCGTGCCGCTCCGACTCCTCGCGCTCGGCCTTCTCCCGCCGCTCGGCGAGCTGCAGCTCCAGGGCCTGGAGGTCCTTGTCGCGCTTGTCGCGCGCGTCGGTGAGCAGCTTGGTCGCCTCGGCCCGCTTCTCCTCGGCCTCCCGGGCGGCCTTGGCCCGCTGCTGGGTGATCTCCCGCTCGGCGGTGGCGCGCAGCGTGGCGACCTCGCGCTCGACGGTCGACTTCAGCTCGGCCACCTCGTGCGCGGTGACCGTACGCAGCTGCTTGGTCTCGCGGTCGGCGTCGGCGCGCAGCGTGTCGGCCTCGCGGCGGGCCTGCACCCGGACCTCGGCGGCCTCGCGCTCGGCGGCGGTGCGGACGCTGCCGGCCTCACGCTCGGCGGTCGCCTTCATGGCCGCGGCCTCGGCGCGCGCCTTGTCGGTGATCTCACGCGCCTCGAGGCGGGCGGCGGAGAGGATGCCCTCCGACTCGCGCTTGGCCTCGTTGCGGTGGTCGTTCGCCTGCTCCTCGGCCAGCCGCAGGATCTGCTCGACGCGAGTGCCCAGGCCGGACAGCGTCGGCCGGCTGTTCTCCTCGAGCTGCTTGTTGGTCTCGGTGAGCTTCTGCTCCAGCGCGCTCTGGCGCTGCTCGGCCTGCCGCAGGCGGCGCTGCGCGTCGTTCATCCGCTGCTCGGCCTCGGCGCGGGCCTGCTCGGACTGGCTCAGGGCGGCGCTGAGGCGGCCGATGAAGTCGTCGACCTGGTTGGTGTTGTAACCACGCAGGCCGACGGTGAAATCTGGCTGTGAGTTCGCGTTATCGAAGAACGCAAGAGGGGAGGACTGCTGCTGGGGCATTGGGACATAGTGGCAGACGCCCCAGGGTGGTTCGCAAGAGTGGTCGGCAGCTTTCGCGTCCTGTTTACATGGTCAACTCCGCTGGCCGCCTGGACCGGACCAATCGGCGATCTTGGCAGCTCCCGCGCGGGTCGGTCGAGTGGGGCGTCCCGGGGAAGGTGGCGCGAAAAGGGCCGCGGGTCGGAACCCGCGGCCCTTTGTTGCGTACGTCAGTCGAATGGTGCCCGGATCGACCGGAAAGGCAATCCGGTACGACCGTACGGTCAGTGACCGCGGAACCGGTTGATGGCGCTTTCGTGCCGCGAACGCATCTCGACGTCCCGGACGCCGAGCCCGTCGGCGGGGGCGAGGCACCGCACGCCGACCTTGCCCTGGTGCGCGTTGCGGTGCACCTCGTACGCGGCCTGGCCGGTCTGCTCCAGCGCGTACGTCTTCGACACGGTCGGGTGCACCTTGCCGAGCGCGACCAGCCGGTTGGCCTGCCACGCCTCGTGGTAGTTGGCGAAGTGGCTGCCGACGATCCGCTTGAGGTGCATCCACAGGTAGCGGTTGTCGTACTGGTGCATGTAGCCGCTGGTGGAGGCGCAGGTGACGATCGTGCCGCCCTTCTTGGCGACGTAGACGCTGGCGCCGAACGTCTCCCGGCCCGGGTGCTCGAAGACGATGTCCGGGTCCTCGCCGCCGGTCAGCTCGCGGATGCGCTCACCGAAGCGGCGCCACTCGTTCTGGTCCTGGGTCTGCTCGTCGGACCAGAACTTGAACCCCTCGGCGGTGCGGTCGATGACCAGCTCGGCGCCCATCTTGCGGCACAGCTCGGCCTTCTCCGGGGAGGAGACCACGCAGACCGGGATCGCGCCGCCGTTGAGCGCCATCTGGGTGGCGTAGCCGCCGAGGCCGCCGGAGGCGCCCCAGATCAGCACCACGTCGCCCTGCTTCATGTTCGCGCCGTGGTGCGAGACGAGCTGCCGGTACGCGGTGGAGTTGACCAGCCCGGGGCTGGCCGCCTCCTCCCAGCTCAGGTGGCGCGGCTTCGGCATCAGCTGGTTGGCCTTGACCACCGCCAGCTCGGCCAGGCCGCCGAAGTTGGTCTCGAAGCCCCAGATCCGCTGCTGCGGGTCGAGCATGGTGTCGTCGTGGCCGGCGGAGTCCTCCAGCTCGACCGACAGGCAGTGCGCGACCACCTCGTCGCCGGCCTTCCACTTGGTCACGCCCGGCCCGGTGCGCAGCACGACGCCGGCGGCGTCCGAGCCGACCACGTGGTACGGCAGGTCGTGGCGGCGGGTCAGCTCGGAGAGCCGGCCGTAGCGCTGGAGGAACTTGAAGGTGGGCAGCGGCTCGAAGATGCTCGTCCACACCGTGTTGTAGTTGATCGCGCTGGCCATCACCGCGACCAGGGCCTCACCCGGGCCCAGCTCGGGGGTGGGGACCTCCTGCACGTGCAGCGCCTTGCGCGGGTCCTTGTCGCGGGTGGCCATGCCCTCGAACATGCGGGTGTCCTCGGCACGCACCACCACGCCCCGGTAGCTCTCCGGCACGGGCAGGGCGGCGAGGCCGGCGAGCTCCCGCTCCGGCTGCGACGAACCCTCCGCCGCCATGATCGCTTCGAGGATGTCCTGCACGGTGACCTCCCGTTAGTCCACACCCGCACGACGCGGGCAGGGGTGCTGCCATCGTCGGCGCCGGTGCGACGGGACCGCCATGTCGGCAATCGACACATTCGGCAACCGGTCGCCGCTGCTGTTCGGGCGGACGTTACTGAACGGTAGCTAAAGCGGGAAGCCCTCTGTGAAAAACTGCATCGACCGATGCGTGGAGGTGTCCGTGGGAACGTGCAAGCGCGCACTGCCGCGCGCGTTCCCACATGCCGGGAGGGGGCCGTGACCGACCCCCTCCACGCACGTCAGGCCGGCTGGACCAGCTCGATCAGCACGCCGCCGGCGTCCTTGGGGTGCACGAAGTTGACCCGGGAGTTCGAGGTTCCGCGCCGGGGCGCGTCGTAGAGCAGCCGTACGCCGCGCTCGCGCAGCGCCGCGCAGGCCACGTCGATGTCCGCCACCGTGTACGCGACCTGCTGGATGCCCGGCCCGCGCTTGTCCAGGAACTTGCCGATCGTGGTGTCCGGCGAGAGCGGGGCGAGCAGCTGCACCATGCCGCCGGAGGCGTCCGGCCCGACCGCGAGCATCGCCTCGCGTACGCCCTGCTCGGCGTTGGTCTCGGTGTGCACGCAGCGCATCCCGAACGTGCGCTGGTAGAAGTCGATCGCGGCGTCCAGGTCGGCCACGGCGATCCCGACGTGGTCGATGCGGCGCAGGCCGATGTCTGTGACAAACTCGGCAGCGGGCTCGACGGGGGAGTTCTCAGCCATGACGCTAGTCTGACCGAACAATCGTTAAGGCGTACAGGTCGGCACCCCCTCGGAGGCAGGCAATGGCTTCGGTGATCGTCAGCGGCGCGCGGACCCCCATGGGGCGCCTGCTGGGCAACCTCAAGGACCTCCCCGCGACCAGGCTCGGTGGCATCGCGATCAAGGCGGCCCTGGAGCGCGCCGGCGTCGCGCCCGAGCAGGTCCAGTACGTGATCATGGGCCAGGTGCTCCAGGCCGGCGCCGGGCAGATCCCGGCCCGGCAGGCGGCCGTCGAGGCCGGCATCCCGATGTCCACCCCGGCGCTGACCATCAACAAGGTCTGCCTCTCCGGGCTGGACGCGATCGCGCTCGCCGACCAGCTCATCCGGGCCGGTGAGTTCGACGTCGTGGTGGCCGGCGGCATGGAGTCCATGACCAACGCCCCGCACCTGCTGCTCGGCCAACGCTCCGGCTACAAGTACGGCGACGTGACGGTCAAGGACCACATGGCTCTCGACGGCCTCACCGACGCCTGGGACTGCTGCTCGATGGGCGAGTCCACCGAGCGGCACGGCGCGAAGCACGGCATCACCCGCGAGGAGCAGGACGCGTTCTCCGCGGCCAGCCACCAGCGCGCCGCCGCCGCGCAGAAGAACGGCCACTTCGGCGACGAGATCACCCCGGTGGTCATCCCGCAGCGCAAGGGCGACCCGCTGGTGATCAGCGAGGACGAGGGCATCCGCCCGGACACCACCGCCGAGTCGCTCGGAAAGCTGCGTCCCGCCTTCACCAAGGACGGCACCATCACCGCCGGCAGCTCCTCGCCGATCTCCGACGGCGCCGCCGCCGTGGTCGTGATGAGCAAGGCGAAGGCCAAGGAGCTGGGCCTGACCTGGCTGGCCGAGATCGGCGCGCACGGCAACGTGGCCGGCCCGGACAACTCCCTGCACTCGCAGCCGTCCAACGCGATCAACCACGCCCTGAAGAAGGGCGGCCTGAGCATCGAGGACCTCGACCTCATCGAGATCAACGAGGCGTTCGCGGCGGTCGGCATCCAGTCCGCCCGTGACCTCGGGATCAGCGCCGACAAGGTGAACGTCAACGGCGGCGCGATCGCGCTCGGCCACCCGATCGGCATGTCCGGCGCCCGCCTCGTACTCACGCTCGCGATGGAGCTGAAGCGGCGCGGCGGCGGCACCGGCGCGGCGGCGCTCTGCGGCGGTGGCGGGCAGGGCGACGCGCTGATCATCCACGTGCCGAACGGCGCCGAGAGCTGATTGCTGATACCTGTGAACGATGCACAGAACGCCCCGGCGGCGGCCACCGGCCCGGTGCGCCGCAGCCGGGACGTACCCATGCTGGTGGAACGGGCCCGCGCGGGTGACCCCCGCGCGGTGGCCCGGCTGATCACGCTGGTCGAGTCCGGCGACGAGGTGCTGCCGCAGGTCGCGGCGGCCCTCGCGCCGTACGCCGGGCACGCCCAGGTGGTCGGCCTGACCGGCTCGCCCGGCGTGGGCAAGTCGACCACCACGAACGAGCTGGTCCGGGCGCTGCGGGCGCGCGGTCACCGGGTCGGCGTGCTGGCGATCGACCCGTCCAGCCCGTTCACCGGCGGCGCGATCCTCGGCGACCGGGTCCGGATGCAGGACCACGCGACCGACCCGGGCGTCTACATCCGCTCGATGTCCAGCCGGGGCCACCTGGGCGGGCTCTCCGCGGCGACGCCGCAGGCGGTGCGGGTGCTGGAGGGCGCGGGCTGCGACGTGGTGCTCGTCGAGACCGTCGGCGTCGGGCAGGCCGAGGTGGAGGTGGCCTCGCTGGCCGACACCACGCTCGTGCTGCTCGCGCCGGGCATGGGTGACGCGATCCAGGCGGTCAAGGCCGGCATCCTGGAGATCGCCGACGTCTTCGTGGTCAACAAGGCCGACCGGGACGGCGCGGACGCCACGGTCCGCGACATCCAGGGCATGATCGCGCTCGGCGAGCGCGCGCCGGGGGAGTGGCGTCCGCAGGTGGTGCGCTCGATCGCCGCCCGCGGCGAGGGCATCGACGACATCGCCGCCGCGATCGACAAGCACCGCGACTGGCTGGAGCGCCACGGCGAGCTGCGCCGCCGCCGGGAGGCACGGGCCGCCGCCGAGATCGAGGCCATCGCGTTGGGCGCGCTGCGCGCCCGGATCGGCTCGCTGCGCGACGGTACGCAGCTCCCGACGCTCGCGGCCAAGGTGGCCGAGGGCGCCATCGACCCGTACGCGGCGGCCGACGAGCTGCTGGCCCAGCTCGGCTCCTGAAGGGTCGGGCCGCCGGGTTCCGTCGGCCCGCCTCCGGGCTCAGAGTTCCGCGGCGGTCAGCGGATTGGGGGCTCCGGGCCGGCTGACCGGAGCCGCCAGCATGCCGGCGATGGCGTCGGCGAGGAAGTCCCCGACGTCCAGCCAGCGCGGGTCCTGCCCGTCCTGTTCGGCGCGGGCCTCGACCTCGGCGGTGGCGGTCATGACGATGCGGGCGATCAGGGCCGCCCGACCGGCCACCACCCCCGGATCGAGGTGCGCCAGGCGCGACGCCAGTGAGGCGCGGACCGGCAGGTCGACGAAGGCCGACTCGAACGCCTCGCGCATCAGCACCCGCAGCGTCGGGTCGTGCAGGGCCTGGGCGAGGAAACGTGCCCGCCAGCTCGGCCGGGGCAGGCTCGCGAGCACCGCCATGGACGGCTGCACGAGGCTGCGTACGTCGCCGAGGACCGAGTCGGGCTGCTCGGGCATCGCCCGGCGGGGTTCGGCGAGGGCGTCCATGTGCCGGGCGATCAGGGCCCGCAGCAGGCCCTCCCGGCCGCCGAAGTAGTAGCGCACCGCGGAGTGGTTGGTGTTGCCCGCCACCTCGGCCACCCGGCGGTCGGAGACCTGGGCGATCCCCTCCTCGGCGAACAGGCGTTCGGCCGCGTCGAGCAGCGCGACGCGGGCTGCCTCCGACCGTGCCATGACCGCACCTCTCCTCGTGGACCGCGACTGTGGCGCAGGCCAAACCTAGTCGTTTCGCCGTCCGGCGCCGTCGTCACCTACACTGCGTAAGTCAGTTGACTTACATTCTGGCCGCCGACGCGGCCGCGAACCCAGTCCGGAGCATGCCTGTGCCGTCCACCACCGACCCGGCGACCGCCGAGCCGAACGCCGCCGACCGCAAGGAGCGGATCATCCGCTCGGTCGCCCTCTTCGTCATGCCGTTCCTCATGGTCACGATGATGTTCGCGACCTACATGGCGACGATGCACTCGCCACACCCCCGGCAGATGCCGGTGGCGGTGGTCGGCAGCGGCGCCCAGGCGCAGGGCGTCGTGGACGCGCTCAACGCCACCCCGGGAGAGCCGGTCGAGGCCCGGCTGGTGACGTCCCGGGAAGCCGCGGTCGAACTGCTGCGGGACCGGGAGATCAGCGGTGCGCTGCAACTCCCGGCCGCCGGGTCGGACCAGGCGACGATCTTCGCGGCGTCGGCCGCCGGGGCCTCCGGCGCCGCCACCGCCCAGCAGCTCCTCGCCCCGGTCGCGGTGCAGCAGCAGTGGACGGCCACGACCGAGGAGGTCGCGGCGCTGCCCGACGAGGACCGGGCCGGTATCGCCGTGCTGTTCGCCGCGATGGGCATGATGCTCGCCGGCTACGTGCCGCTGAGCCTGCTCCTGATGGCCACCCCCCACCTGCTGCGCCTGCGGCGGTTCGTCCCGCTGGTCGCCGGCTGGTCCGCGCTGACCAGCACGATCGTCTGGCTGATCCTCGGCCCGGTCGTCGGCGCGGTGGACGGCCACTACCTCACGTTCCTCGGCGTCGGCATGCTCGCCACCGCCGCCGTCGGTCTCGCCCAACTGCTGTTCACCAAGCTGATGGGGCCGCTGGCGGTCCTGCTCGGGATGCTGCTCTTCGTCGTGTTCGGCATGCCCGCGTCGAACCTGGCGCTGCCGGTCCACACGATGCCCGGTTTCTTCCAGTTCCTGCACGGCGTACTGCCCCTGCCGGCGGCCGGCGAGGCACTGCGGTCGGCGCTCTACTTCGACGGGCGGGGAATGGGCGTCCACCTGCTGACGCTCGCCGCGTGGATCGTCGCCGCCGTGCTGCTCTGCCTGCTCAAGGAGCGCGGCGGGGCGCCCATCCCGCAGGCGCCGCAGGTCGACGGCCCGGACACGCCGCTGCCCGCGCTCGCCGGCGGGCCGCCGCGGTCCAAGCGATTCCGGTATGCGACGGTCGCGGCGTTCCCGCTGAGCATCCTCGTCGTCGTGGTGGGCCTGATGAGCTTCTCCATGCACAAGCCGGAGCCCCACGACATCCCGGTCGCGGTGGTCGCCGCCGTCCCGGAGCAGGCCGAACGGGCCGCCGCCGGGCTGCGGGCGGGCCTGAACGGCGTCGCCGACATCTCGGTGGCCGCATCGGTGGACGAGGCCCGGGAACGCATCCTCGCGCGTGACCTGGTCGCCGCGTACGTGCTGCCGTCCACGCCCGGTGGCGAGGCCGTGCTGTACTCGTCGTCGGCCGCGGGGTCCAGCCAGCACACCATGGTCCAGGCGATGTTCCAGCAGGTGGCGGCCGGGCAGCAGATGCCACTGGTGGTCACCGACGTGTCGCCGCTGAGCGAGACCGACACGATGGGCAGCAACAGCCTGTACGTCGGCATGTCCTGGATCATGTCCGGCTTCCTGATGCTGGCAGTGCTCCGCGGCGGGGCGCCGCACATCCGGCGGCTGCGCCAGTTCCTGCCGATCCTCGGCGGCTGGGCGATCGGCATGTCCGCCTGGCTGTGGCTGCTGTTCGACGTGATCATCGGCGCGGTCAACGGGCACGCCCTGGAGATGATCGGCTTCGGCGCGCTCACCATCTTCGCCGTGTCGCTGGTGACCGCCGTGTTCACCCGTACCTTCGGCCTCGCCGCGATCGTCCCGATGATGGTGGTGCTGATGATGGCCGGCGTGCCCGCGTCCGGCGGCGGCCTGTCGATCTACATGGTGCCGGAGTTCTTCCGGATGCTCCAGGGCGTCCTGCCGCTGCCCGCCGCTGTGGACACGGCCCGGTCGCTGATCTACTTCGGCGGGGTCGGCGTCGGGCGGAACCTGGCCGTCGTGGCGGTCTGGGCCGCGGTCGGCCTGCTGCTCAACCTCGGCGTCGACCGGTGGCTCCGGCGTCGCGAGCAGGCAGCGGGTGGCGGCGGGCCGCACCCGGTGCCGGGCACCTCCGGCGGGCTGGACGGGATCGGCGAGCCGGCGCCGGCCGGGGCGCGCTGAACCGGGCGGCTGTCCACTGCGGACCGCCTTCGTCCAGTACGCTCGCACCGCCCCACGCCGACCGCGTGGGGCGGTGCGACGGGTGGGAGAGCATGGCTGACGAGGCGACCCAGGAACTTCAGGTGACGCCGGACGCGGTGGCGGGCGGGACCACGCACGTCTCCGACGAGGTGGTGGAGAAGATCGCGGTGGCCGCCGCCAGAGGGGTGCCCGGCGTGGCGGAGCTGGGCGGTGACGTGGCCCGGTTCTTCAACGCGGTGCTCGACCGGGTCGGGCTCGACCAGGTCGGCGACGCCCGGCGGGGCTGCACGGCCCACGTCACCAACGGCGCGGCCGTGATCAACCTGGTCCTCGTGATCGAGGCCGGCCACCCGGTTCCGCAGGTGACCGACGAGGTGCGCATCGCTGTCGCGTCCGCCGTCGAGGCGTACGGCCTGCGGGTCGACGAGATCAACATCAAGGTCGACGACGTGGCGATGGGTACGCCCACCGCCTGACGCGCGCCGCCCGGCCTGCGTACTCGTCGCGACGGGCGGGGGCTGACCACCGGACGGGTCGATGCACCGTACCGTTGTTCCCAGCGGCGCGAGGCCGCCGCGCGTCGGGAGGTTCGCCATGCCGAAGGGTGTCTCGTTCGCTCCAGTGCGCACCGTGAGGGCGTACGAGGGGATCGTCCGGCAGGTCGAGGAGCGGATCGCCGCCGGGGATCTGCGGCCGGGGGACCGGCTGCCGAGCGAGCGCGAGCTGACGACGCAGTTCGACGTCAGCCGGTCCACGGTGCGTGAGGCGCTGCGCGTGCTGGAGAGCAGCGGCCTGGTCCGCTCCCGCCCCGGAGACCCCCTCGGGCCGCAGGTGATCGCCTCCACCGCCTCGGCGATGCGCAAGCTGTTCGCCCGGGTCGTGGACAGCCGGCGGCTCGGTGTGGCGGAGCTCCTCCAGTTCCGGATGATCATCGAGTCGGCGGCGGGTTCCGTCGCCGCCCGGATGGCGTCACCGTCCGAGTTGGACGAGCTGGAGCAGGCGCTGGCGGGTATGCGGGACGCGGTGGCCGACGGCTACGAGGCCTTCAGCGCGGCCGACGTCCGCTTCCACGAGCACGTCGCCCGGCTGTCCGGCAACGAGTTGCTCGTGCTCTGCCTCGACGCGGTCCGGAGCATGGTGCTGGACCTGATCTCCACCAAGCTCGCCGAGGCTCCGGACCGCGAGGCGCTGATGGAGCGCACGCTGGCCCACCACCGCCGCGTCCTCGACGCGATGCGTGCCGGAGAGGCCGACGAGGTCACCCGGCTGACCCGCGAGGAACTGCACCGCTACTACGCCGAGTACGTGCCGGAGGCGCGGCGCTCGATGGTGGACGTATTGCTCTGAATCCGCCTGATGTGGCCTGACCTCGGATTATCCGAGTCGGCCATTAGCTGAGCAGGCTCTTCCCTTCAACTGGTCTGACCAGTAGCCTCCCCCACATCTCGTCGTGTACCACGGGGGACCACCAGTTGCCCAATGCATCGACCGCCCCGGATCGGGGCGGAGGTCGCACCGCTTCACATGGGAGAAGCTGCATGAAGTCGTCCAGATTCGCCGCGCTCGCCGCGGCAGCCCTGGTCTGTCCGGGACTCGTGCTCGTCGCGTCGCCCGCGTCGGCCAACCCCGCCGCCGGCGCCCCGGGCGCCCACAACGCCATCACCGACGTCCCCGGCATCCAGGTCGGTCAGGTCCAGTCCGACACCGCTCCGTACCTGACCGGCACCTCGGTCGTCTACATGCCCCAGATGTCGGTGGCGAGTGTGGACCAGCGTGGTGGCGCCCCCGCCACCAAGGAGACCGACCTGCTCAGCCCGCTCAACTCCAACCCGGGCGTCAACGCGATCCAGCTCGGCGGCAGCAGCATGTACGGGCTGTCGGCCACCAACGGCATCATCCGTTGGCTGGAGGACCGGGGCGAGGGCGTACGCGTCGGCGCCGGAGGCGTGGCCCCGATCGTGCCGGCCGCGGACATCTTCGACCTCGGCCGCGGCGGCGACCCGAAGGCCCGTACCTCCGCCGAGTGGGGTTACCTCGCGGCGCAGGCCACCTCGGACGGTCCGGTCCGTCAGGGCGGCGTCGGCGGCGGCACCGGCGCCCGTGGCGGCGGCATGCGCGGCGGCGTCGGCACCGCGAGCGTCCACCTCGGCGACGGCATCTACGTCGGCGCGATGGTGATCGTCAACCCGGCCGGCTCCCCGGTCGACCCGGCCGACTGCACCCTGTACGGCGTGAAGTACGGCATCGGTGACGAGTTCGCCGGGTACAAGGCTCCCAAGAAGAAGGAGTGCAACCCGCCGACCCCGCCGGCCGCCGCCGCCGAGCAGCCGGCCAACACCACGATCGCCGTGGTGGCCACCAACGCCCCGCTGGAGAAGGCCGCCGCGCAGCGCATGTCCGGCAACGCGCACGACGGCATGGCCCGCGCGATCAGCCCGATCCACACCCTCGGCGACGGTGACACCGTGTTCGCCGTGTCCACCGGCAAGGGCGAGGCGCTCCAGATCAACGACCCGGCCGACACCCGTCAGCTGAACGCCATCTTCAACGCCGGCGCCAGCACGCTGGCCCGTGCCATCGCCAAGGCGGTCCTCTCGTCCGAGAGCATCGGCAACACCACCAGCTACTGCGACCGCTACCCCTCGGCCTGCAAGGGCATGAAGCAGCTGAAGCAGTGGCGTACGCAGGGCAACGCCCCGGACGTGACCCCGCAGACCTTCGCCCAGGCGTCGCAGGCGCTGGCCCAGACCCCGGTCCCCGCGCCGGCCGGTGCCGACAACGGCAAGGACAAGCCGAAGCCGAAGCCCAAGGCCGCTCCGGCGGGCAACACCACTGAGCAGGAGTCGCAGAACGGCATGGTCCTCGCCTCCGGCAACACCGGTGGCCCCACGCTCTCCACGGGCGTGACCACGGGCCTGCTGGCCGCGGGCATCCTCGCTGTCGGCCTGCTGGGCATGCACCTGCGGGGTCGTCGCCGGGCGCCGTCCGGCCGGCTCAGCTGACACAACCGCTGTCTCACCTCACGCCGGCACCGTAGGCGCGTGACGATCGAGGCGGGTCCCGTCCACCCGGACGGGGCCCGCCTCACGTCGTTCCCGGGCCCGCCCGTCCAGCGCGCCTGTTGCGCTCGGGGCTGCGCTCGGGGGCTTTCTCGTCGATCTTGGAGTTGTGGCACCCCGCGCATCTCGCTCACGGGACATCCTGGGCGCCACAACTTCAAGATCGACGGAGTGGTGCGTTCACGGGCCGCACACCTCAGAGCAGGACAGCTCCTGGGCGTGCGTGCTGGACGTGCTGGACGCCTCGGCCAGGTGAGCGGGAGCGCGCTGTCCTCGGCCAGGTGCTGCGCCGCGCCGTCGCCGGACCCCGGGGCTGTCCAGCCCGGCTCGGAGATGCCCGTGTCGACGCCCCCGCGTCCGGGTAACGCGAGCCTGCTCGGCGATGCCCGTGTCGAGGCCCGGCGTCCGGACAACGCAAGGCTCCACGCCTGCGCCATCAACTCGACTGTCCTCGTGTGCGCCCCGGGCCGGCACGGCGCCTCGCTCGCCCCCGAAGGCCGTCGCCGCGCCGCCCCAGCAGGGCGGCAGCTCCCCGGGATCCCCCCGACCCGTTGATCTTGCACCTGTCTCTTATACCCATC
>NZ_WBKS01000102.1:0-22235 GCF_008868145.1 Micromonospora sp. AMSO1212t | reverse complement strand
ACTCCCCGCCCCCGCCGGACGCTCCCGCGGGGCGAAGTTACCACCCGCGCCGAGGGCCCCGGCGTGGCGCGGTCCCGGCTCGCCGGAGGGCCTGCGGCGGTGGTTTCCCGCGCTCACGGTGGCCTGTTAGGTTACGAGCCATGCCAGAGATCCTCGACCAGGCCCGGGAGCGGGTGCTGGGCAACGGCGTCGGCCTCGACGAGGCCGGTGTCCTCGCGGTGCTGAACCTTCCCGACGAGCACCTGCCCGCCGCGCTCCAGCTCGCCCACGAGGTCCGGATGCGCTGGTGCGGTCCGGAGGTCGAGGTCGAGGGCATCATCTCGCTGAAGACCGGCGGCTGCCCGGAGGACTGCCACTTCTGCTCGCAGTCCGGCCTGTTCACCTCGCCGGTCCGTTCGGTCTGGCTGGACATCCCGGCGCTGGTCGAGGCCGCGAAGCAGACCGCCGCGACCGGGGCGACCGAGTTCTGCATCGTCGCCGCCGTGCGCGGCCCGGACGCCCGGCTGATGAAGCAGATGCGCGAGGGTGTCGCCGCCATCCGTGCCGCTGTCGACATCCAGGTCGCCGCGTCGCTCGGCATGCTCACCAAGGAGCAGGTCGACGAGCTGGTCGAGATGGGCGTGCACCGCTACAACCACAACCTGGAGACCTGCCGCTCCTACTTCCCGAACGTGGTCACCACGCACTCCTGGGAGGAGCGCTGGGAGACCCTGCGGATGGTCCGCGAGTCCGGCATGGAGGTCTGCTGCGGTGGCATCCTCGGGCTCGGCGAGACGGTCGAGCAGCGCGCCGAGTTCGCCGCCCAGCTCGCCGAGCTGGACCCGCACGAGGTGCCGCTGAACTTCCTCAACCCGCGCCCCGGCACGCCGCTCGGCGACCGCCCGGTGGTGGAGGGCAAGGACGCGCTGCGCGCCATCGCCGCGTTCCGGCTGGCCATGCCGCGCACCATCCTGCGGTACGCGGGCGGCCGCGAACTCACCCTCGGTGACCTGGGCACCCGTGACGGTCTGCTCGGCGGCATCAACGCGGTGATCGTCGGCAACTACCTGACCACGCTGGGCCGGCCGGCGACGGCCGACCTGAAGCTGCTGGAAGACCTGAAGATGCCGGTGAAGGCGCTCTCGGCGACCCTGTGAGGCAGCGGTGACCGAATCCTCCCCCGCCACGGCGGCCCTCCCCGCCGTTCTCTGGTGCGACAGGTGCGGCGAGTCGGTGGCGGCCGGGCCGCACCCGGCGTGTGAGGCGGCCCGGGCGTGGGAGCCACCGCGCTGGTGCGCGTCCTGCCGGCGGCGGATGAAGGTGCAGGTCGTACCGACGGGCTGGTCGGCGGTCTGCGTCGAGCACGGCGAGCGGCGGGGCTGAGGCGTGCTGCGGGGGCGGGCGGTGACGCTGCGGCCGGTGACCGACGCCGACGTGCCCGCCCTGGCCGCGATCCGGGCCACCCCCGAGGTGCGCCGCTGGTGGCGCGGCGGCGACGACCTGGCCGCATCGGTGCGCGCCGACCTGGCCGACGACTCGGTGACCGTCTACGTCGTCGAGCACGACGGCAGGCTGGTCGGCGCGATCCAGTGGTACGCCGAGACCGACCCGGACTACCGCCACGCCAGCCTCGACGTCTTCCTCGACCCGGCGGTACGCGGCTCGGGGCTGGGCGGTGACGCGATCCGCACGCTGGTCCGGCACCTGATCGACGAGTACGGCCACCACCGGTTCACCATCGACCCGGCGGCGGCGAACACGGCGGCGATCCGCGCGTACGCGAAGGTGGGTTTCCGCCCGGTGGGCATCATGCGCCGCTACGAGCGCGGGGCGGACGGGCGCTGGCACGACGCGCTGCTGATGGACCTGCTCGCCGAGGATCTGGCGGGCTGAGTCAGCCGGCCCAGAGCAGGTGCCCGTCGGGCAGCCGGCGGGCGCCCTCGGCGGGCCGGTGCGGGCTGAGCCGGCCGTCCGGCATGAGGTGCGACACCGGCACGCCTCGGCCGAGCACGGCGACGTCGGCGATCAGCCGCCGGTGGCAGCGCCACCAGACGCTCTCGCTGCACATCACAGCGGTTCTCCGCAGCGCGGCGTCGGCCAGCACCTCGTCCAGTGCGGCGTCGAAGTCGGGCGTGCGGGTGTACGCGGCGTACGCCCGGAAGGCAGCGACCGTCCACCAGGTGTCCGGTTCCGGCTCACCGGCGGGGACGTGCCGGCGGCCGCCGAGGCGCGGCTCCCAGCGGTAGCCGATGCCTCGTTCGGGCAGCCAGCGTTCCATGGCCTCGCGGCGGACGTCCGGGTTGGTCCGGCTGGCCGGGTAGCGGCGCACGTCGACGACCAGGGCGACCTCCGCGCCGGCCAGCAGGTCCCCGAGCTGGTCGCGGTGGGCGGCCCCGTGTCCGACGGTCAGCAGCTCGCGCTCCACCGCCCCAGCTTGCCCCGGCTCGCCGCCGTCCGCCCGCCGACCGGGCCGGCCCTACCTGGAAGCGTGCCCGGCACCACGCGGGTGCCGGGCACGCTTTCCGGTAACTGTGTGACGGTCAGCGCTGGAGGGTCAGCACACCCGGCCGCCACGGCAGCAGGTTGTAGTCGCCTCCCGCACTGGGGTTCTTGCCCTGGTACAGGAGCTGCAGGTTGCAGGCGTCGACGGTCTTGGTCTGGTCGGGGTTGGTGCGGACCAGGTCACCGTGGCTGATGTCGTTGGTCCACGTCGCGCCGCTGTTGGCCTTGCCCGCGAAGGGGTTGCTCTCCGTGGCGGCCTGCGGGGTCCACGAGCCGCCGAGGCTGTTGGACGTGAACGACCGGAAGTAGCGTCCCTGGCTTCCGATCGCCTCGACGATCATGAGGTACTGGTTCTGGCCCGCCACCTTGTAGACCTCGACGCCCTCGAACAGGTTGTTCGTCGAGTCCGTCATGATCGTCGTGTAGCTCGAGCCGAAGCTGCCCGGGAAGTTCCCGAGCGGCATGCTCGACCGGTAGATCTTGCCGTTGTCCCCGGCGAAGAACAGGTACATGTTCTGGTCGTCACCGATCAGGGTCTGGTCGATGACGCCGTACGGGGCGTCGGGCAGGGTGGCGGTGGACAGCGTCTGCGCCGAGGACCAGCCGTTGGCGTTGGTCGGGTCGCTCGACGTCTTGTAGCTGAACGAGGTCGG
Organism: Micromonospora sp. AMSO1212t; assembly: GCF_008868145.1. NCBI lineage: Bacteria > Bacillati > Actinomycetota > Actinomycetes > Micromonosporales > Micromonosporaceae > Micromonospora > Micromonospora sp. AMSO1212t. The sequence continues at coordinate 19,101 of NZ_WBKS01000102.1, read as the reverse complement.
TCCCCACTGGTACGCCAGCACCCAGATGTTCTTCGGCGCGAAGTACAGCAGGGTGGGCGCCACGGTGCCCTGGCTCATTCCGTTCTGGCCGGCCGAGGCCATGTCGGACCAGTTCGTGAACGTGCTGAAGTTCATCGAGCTGTACTGGCCGCTGCTGTTGACGTACGACCCGTAGACCAGGTGCTTGCCGTTGTAGACCACGTTGGTGAAGTCCTTGAGCGAGACCCAGCCGTTCTGCGGGTTGGCCAGCGCGCCGGTCGACGACCACCGGTAGGTCGACGGGAGCGAGCAGCCGCCCGGCGGGGGCGTCGTGGTCGGCGGCGGCGTGGTCGGGGGCGTGGTGCCACCGAAGTTGGTCCGCCACTGCTGGTTGGTCTGCCCGTGGCAGTCGTACAGCTGGATCTGCTGGCCGTTGGCGGTGCCCCAGACGTCCAGGCAGCGGCCGGACTGCACACCGCTGATGGTGCCGTTGGAGTTGATGTTCCACTGCTGGTTCGACTGGCCGTTGCAGTCCCAGATGATGATTCCGGTGCCGTTCGCGGTGGCCGCGCCGTTCGCGTCGAGGCACTTGCTGCCGTAGACCATCAACTGCTTGTTGGCGGTGTACGTCCACTGCTGGTTCGACTGACTGTTGCAGTCCCAGAGCTGGACGCGGGTGCCGTTGGTCTGGGTGGCGTTCGGTACGTCGACGCACCGGCCCGACTGCGCTCCGACGATCTGGCCGGCGCCGCCGCTCGGCGGCGGTCCCGTGGTCGGGGTCGTGGTCGGCCCCGAGGTCGGGGTGGCCGCGTTGAGCGCGTTGAGGACCGAGTTGTACGCGGCCTTCTTGTTGCCGCCGCCGTCGAACAGCAGCGGGTTCTCGTTCGAGCGCCACGAGTCGCTGTCGCGCACGCCCCACACGGTGATGCCGATGCAGCGCGGCACGTTCAGGCACGCCTGGGTCAGCCCGGCGTACTGGCTGGTCGAGGCATTGGTGACGTCCGCCTCGGTCAGCGCCACGTCCACGCCGAGCGCCGCGAAGCTGGACAGCGTGGTCTGGAAGTTGCTCGGCAGCGAGCTGCCGCCGGTGAAGTGGGTCTGCAACCCGACGCAGTCGATCGGGACGCCGCGGGACTTGAAGTCCCGGATCATGTTGTAGACGCCCTGCGTCTTGCCGTACGACCAGTTCTCGATGTTGTAGTCGTTGTAACAGAGCTTGGTCGACGGGTCGGCCGCCCGCGCGGTGCGGAACGCGACCTCGATCCAGTCGTTGCCGGTGCCCTGGAGGTTGGAGCTGCGGCGGCTGCCGTCCTCGTTGAACGCCTCGTTGACCACGTCCCACGCGGCGAGCTTGCCCCGGTAGTGGGCCATCACGCCGTTGATGTGGTCGATCATGGCCTGGCGCAGGTTGCTGCCGCTCAGGCTCTGCATCCAGCCCGGCTGCTGCGCGTGCCACGCCAGCGTGTGGCCGCGGACCTTCAGGCCGCGCTGGGTCGCCCAGTTGTAGATCTGGTCACCGGAGTTGAAGTTGAACTGGCCCCGCTGGGGCTGCGTCGCGTCCGGCTTCATCTCGTTCTCGGCGGTGATCATGTTGAACTCGCGCCCGGCGATGGTGCTGTACGTCGAGTCACCGAGCCGGCCCGCCGCGATCGCCGTGCCGAAGTACCGGCCCGACTGCGCGGCGGCCGCGCCCAGCGTGCTCGCGGCGGCGTTCGCCGACGGCATCATCACCGCGACGGCGGCCACCGTCACGGCGCTGACCGCGCCGGCGAGCAACGCTCTGACCGCGGGCGATCGCCGTCGCCGACTCCCGCCGCGATGAACTGATGGGCTCATTGCCATCTTGGCCTCCTTACTGGCCAACACCCAGGCCGTCGGGGCGGGACGACTGGACGTCTCGATAGGGGTATCTAGCTCCGTCGATGCTTCCATCGCGCATCGGCGGGGACAATGGTGTTTCGGAAAAGTTTCGGAACGTTTTTGGCCGCGCGAGGCGTGGCGTGGCGTGACCGGTCACCCGGGGTGCGGCACCGGCCACGCCACGCCGCCTCGACGGTCAGGAGACGGTGCAGGCGGAGCCGTTCAGCGTGAAGGCGGTGGGCCTCGGGTTGGCGCCGGTGTGGGTGCCGTTGAAGCCGAAGCTCGTCGACGCCCCCGGTGCCAGCGTCCCGTTGTAGGACAGGCTCGACGCGGTCACCGCCGTGCCCGTCTGGGTCACGTTCGCCGACCAGGCCTGCCCGACCTTCTGCCCGGCGTTGCCGAAGGTGAACGCCAGCGTCCAGCCGTTGATCGCCGTGGTACCGGTGTTGGCGACGGTGACGTTCGCGGTGAACCCGGTGTCCCAGGAGTTCGCCGTCCAGGTCACCGCGCAGGCACCGCCGGCAGGCGGGGCCGTGGTGGTGACAGTGACGCCGGGCGACGCCGGTGAGACGTTTCCGGCCGCGTCCACCGCCACCACCGTGAAGGTGTACGTGGTGGAGGCGGTCAGCCCGGTCACCGCCAGCGTGGTGCCGGTGGACGAGCCGACCAGGACGTTCCCGCCCCGGTAGACGCGGTAGCCGGTGACGCCCACCGCGTCGGTGGACGGGCCCCAGGTCAGCGTCAGGCCGGTGGCGCCGACCGCCGAGGCGGTGGGCGTGCCGGGTGCGGTCGGCGGGGTGGTGTCCGGCGCCGGGCCGGCCGGCGTGGTGACGCTGACCGCCGACGACGACGCGGACCGGTTGCCGGCGCCGTCGAGCGCCCGCACGGTGAACTGGTACGTCCGCTCCGGCGCCAGCCCGGTCACCGCGAGCGTGTTGGTGGTGGCGGTGCGCAGCACCAGCGCGTCACTGCCGGTCTGCGACTGGGTGATCTCGTAGCCGGCCAGGCCGCTGCCGCCGGTGTCGGTGGACGCGGCCCAGGTCAGCGTGAGCCCGCTCGACGTGACGGCGGACGCGACGGGCGTGCCGGGCACCGTCGGCGCGGTGGTGTCCGGGGTGGCCGGTCCGGGCTCCTCGCCCCAGACGCGTACGCCGCCGGAGTAGAGCGGCACCTTACGGTTCGGCCCGGCCGTGGCCTGGTACGACGGGTCGTTCGTCGGATCCCAGGTGCCGCCCTCCGGCACCCCGATCTTGAACTGCACCTCCATCCGGTGCTGCGACTGGCCGGCCGGCGCGATGGTGTAGCCGGTGCAGTCGACCTCGACGTACCAGATGTCGCCGGAGAACTGCTTCGCCGTCGACGGGGACGGGCAGCCCTGGGTGTAGCCGGGCGTGACGGTCACCGGTCCGGTGCCGTCGGGCCGGAAGAAGTACCGGAACTTACCGGTGGTCAGCGCGCGGGCCGGGAACGCGGACTTGTTGTAGACGATCGCCTTGAGCCCGGTGGCGCGCGGCTCGGCCTGCATCACAGTGGTCTCCACCGTCAGCTCGTCCAGGTCGGGCGTCTCGGCGACCGGGAAGCCGGCGAGCGGGCTGCCGCCGTACTCGTTGGCGAGCCGGGCCAGCGCGGAGGTGAAGCCGGCGTTGTAGTCGGTCGCGACCTCGTTCATCACGTAGTCCGACCGGCTGTCGGTGTACGCGTCGTTCGCCGAGGACGGGCCGCCGACGAGCGCGCCGTAGAGCACGTGCCGGGTCTCGGTGGGTACGGTCTGGCTGTCCCACCAGGAGCCGTGCGCGGTGCGGTGGTGCGGGTTGCGCGGCGAGTTCGCGCCGTAGCCGATCTGGTAGCTGGAGTTGCGCGGGTTGTCGCCGAGCGCGTAGTTGATCTGCCGGACGGCGAAGTCGTGATAGCGCGCCTTGCGCGTGGTGTCGGTGGTCTTGTCGCTGTAGACCAGCGCGGCGAACGCGGTGTTGGAGGCGTACCGCAGCGCGCCCCACGAGTCGAGCACCGCCATCCCGCCGGGTGAGTACGGCACCCGCTGCCCGTTGACGCCCACCGTCCAGTAGTCCAGCCACCGGTTGGCGTCGTCGACGTACTTCTGCTTGCCGGTCAGGTTCGCCAGCAGCACGTACGCGCCGAACTGCTTGTTGTCCCAGGCGATGGTCCACTTGTAGGAGCGGGTGGTGGACTGCGGCTCGGTGCCGAGCTTGTCGTACTCGCTCTCCGCCTTGGCCAGGTAGGTGGCGTCGCCGGTGGCCCGGTAGAGCCAGATCGCGCCCCAGACCAGTTCGTCCTGGTAACCGCTCCACGACTTGTAGAAGCTCGTCGCGTCGGTGATGCACTCGTGGTAGCTCTTCCGCACGTTGTCGGCGAACGTGTAGAGCTGCTTGGCGTGGCCGAGCAGCTTGTCCGCGTAGGCCGCGTCGGTGGACCGGAAGACCATGGACGAGGCGGCCATCGCGGCCGCCGTCTCCCCCGCCAGGTCCGCGCCGCCACAGCTCGCGTCGATCTTGTACGCGGGCCGCGCCATCGGCATCACCTCGGCCGGGCCCCACCACTTGTGGTCGTCGTCGCCCTTGCCGACCTGTCCGTAGAGGACGTTCGGGGCGGGGTGCGCCTTGACGAAGTAGTCGTTGACGAAACGCAGGTTGTCGAGCAGGTGGGTGAGCTGGCCGGAGGCGGCGTACCCGTCGCGGTACTCGACCGCGCCCCACGCCAGCATGGTGGCGCTGAACGCCATCGGGAAGCCGAACTTCACGTGGTCGCCGGCGTCGTACCAGCCGCCGGTGAGGTCGACGCCCACGTCGGCGCCGTCGGTGAGCGCCGAGTCGCCCCGCCAGGAGACCCGGTTCCAGGAGGGCTTGCGGCCCGACTGCTGCGCCTCGTAGAAGAACAGCGACTTCTGCAACGCCTCGGCGTAGTTGAACGCGGGTGCGGCCTGCGCGGCGGAGGCGGACGCGGGTGGCGGGGCGGCGACGGCGGTGGCCAGGCCGACGGCCAGCGCGGCGCCGGTGGCGAACAGCCGACGGAGCCGGGACCGGCCTCCCGGTGGCGGAATCGGACGGGGCATGGCGAGCTCCTGTGGCTGGCGCCGGGCGGCAGCCGGAGCGGGGACGGGTTCGCAGGGCTCCGGCTGCCGCGTGGCGGTGGTGGTGGGTGTCCACGAGAGGTTCGGGAGCGCTCCCATGGACAACCGACAATGTAATGCGCCGTTCATCACAGGGGAAGACCACGCTGATCCGGGACGCCCGGGCGTACTCACGGGTAACCATCGGGAGCGGGATCACACCATCGATAGATCTCGATATAGAGCGCGTTCAGTCCCAGCTCAGCGGCATCGTCGCGGCGGCGGACGCATCCGCGAGGGCCCCGGCGACGGCTCGGCCGTCCTGGCATACGAACGTACGGTTGCCCGGCCGCTCGGCCCCGCGGGACAGTCGCCTCACCTGCGGTGCCATCGACGCCGCCGCTCCCCGGACGACACTGAGGAGATCGCGATGGCTCTACGACTCGCCGAGGGCACCTCCTGGTCCGACACGCTCGCCCGTGCGGTGGCCGCCGCGCCCGAGGCGTTCGGCACCGGCCCCGACGGAACCGTCACCCTGCACAACCTCGTCCAGGGCGGCTGGCGCGCGCTCGGCACCCCCACCGCCGTGCGTACCCCGGTGGACGACACCGTCCTCGTACACCTGGCCCGGCTCGACGCCGACACGGCCCGCGCCGCCGTCGCCCACGCCGCGACGGCGCACCGGGAGTGGGCGCGGACCCCGCTGGCCGAGCGCGTCGCCCGGGTCACCGACGCGCTGGACGCGCTCACCGCGCACCGCGACCTGCTCGCCCTGCTGCTGGTCTGGGAGATCGGCAAGCCGTGGCGGCTGGCCTGCGCCGACGTGGACCGCGCGCTGGACGGCGTGCGCTGGTACGTGCAGGAGATCGAGCGGATGCTCGCCGACGGCCGGGAACCGCTGCCCGGCCCGGTCAGCAACATCGCCTCCTGGAACTACCCGATGAGCGTGCTGGTGCACGCCGAGCTGGTGCAGTTGCTGGCCGGCAACGCGGTCATCGCCAAGACGCCGTCGCAGGGCGGCGCGGTCTGCCTCACCGTCGCGCACGCGCTGATGCGCCGCGCCGGACTCCCCGCCACGCTGCTGTCCGGCAGCGGCGAGGAACTGTCCGAGGTGCTCGTCCGCGCACCGGAGATCGGCGCGGTGGCGTTCGTCGGCGGGCGCTCCAACGGCGGCAAGGTCGCCGCCGCGCTGCTCGACTGCGACAAGCGGCACTTCATCGAGCAGGAGGGCCTGAACGCCTGGGGCATCTGGAACTTCTCCCAGTGGGACTCTCTCGCCGCACACCTGCGCAAGGGCTTCGAGTACGGCAAGCAGCGCTGCACCGCGTACCCCCGGTTCGTGGTCCAGCGGGACCTGGTCGACGAGTTCCTCGACATGTACCTGCCGGTCGTCCGCTCGATCCGGTTCGGCCACCCGCTCGCCGTCGGTGACGACTGGTCCGCCGGCGACCCCCTGCCGGAGCTGGACTTCGGGCCGCTGATCAGCGCCGCCAAGGCCGACGAGCTACGGCGCAAGGTCGACGAGGCGGTACGCGGCGGCGCCGTGCCGCTGCACCGCGGCAAGCTGGACGGCGCGCCGTTCCTGGACGGGCAGGACACGTCCGCGTACGTCGCCCCGGCCGTGCTGCTGGCCCCGCCCGGCCGGTCCCGCCTCATGCACGCCGAGCCGTTCGGCCCGGTGGACACGATCGTCGTGGTGGACACCACCGACGAGCTGCTGGCCCAGATGAACGCCTCCAACGGCGCGCTCGTCGCCTCGCTCGCGTGCGACGACGAGGAACTGGCCGGCAAGCTGGCGGTGGACCTCCAAGCGTTCAAGGTCGGCATCAACAAGCCGCGGTCCCGGGGCGACCGGGACGAGCCGTTCGGCGGCCGGGGCGCGTCCTGGAAGGGCGCGTTCGTCGGCGGCGACCTGCTCGTACAGGCGGTCACGGTGGGCGGTGACGGCCGGCTCTACGGCAACTTCCCCGACTACAGCAGCTACCCGGCCACCTGATCGCGGACAGACGGGCGGGGCCCCCGCATCGGGAGCCCCGCCGTGTCACCGTCCTCCGTATCGGAGGTCGGCCCGGGTGGCGCGTGACCGCGCCGGTTCCGGCCGCCCATCCGGACCTCTCGGGTGTGCCGCGCCGTTGCGGCGCACCTCCGGGGTCCGGCCGGTCGGCCGTCAGCTCAACTCGACCGCTGCGCGGGCACCGTCACCTCGGCCCGCGCGGCCGGCTCGACCGCCGGCCGTGGGGCCAGCGGCAGCGTCGCGGTCAGCACGCTGCCGTCGCGTTCCATCGCCACCGGCCGGTCCAGCCGGCGCAGCGTCCGCAGCATCGGCGTGTTCTCGGACTGCACGTGCAGCAGCACGGCGGCGTACCCGGCCCGGTCGGCGTGGCCCACCAGGCGGCGCAGCAGCGCCGAACCGAGGCCCCGGCGCTGCCAGTCGTCGCGGACCAGCAGCGCCACCTCGGCCTCGTCGCCCTCGCCGAGCAGGTTCGCCATCGCCACGACCGGCTCCGCCGCCCCGCCGGAGCCCGCCGTGGCGAGCAGGGTCACGCCCCGGGCCGGCTCCAGCAGCCGGCGCAGCCGGGCCGGCGCCGGGTCCGCCGCCCCGCTCAGGTAGCGCCGCTGCCGGCTGCGTGCCGAGCAGGCGGCGTGCAGGTCGCGTACGCCGGGGACGTCCTCGGCGGTCGCGGCCCGCACCGACACCTCACCGCCGTCCGGCAGCACCAGCGTGATCCGGTCGGCGTCCCGCCGGGCGAGCGTCGCCGCCAGCTCGACCAGGGCCTGCGCGCGGGCGTACTCGGCCGGGGTGAAGCTGGGCTCCCGGCGGTGCAGTTCGTGTGCGCCGCCGGCCGGGTCGGCGAGCACCATCGTGGTGCCGCCCACCCCACCCGGCCCGGTGGCGGATGTCGGACGCCAGGTCACCGTGTCGGCGCCGAGCAGCGTCCGCAGCACCTCGCCGGTCGCCTCCGGGTCGCGGACCAGCCGCCCGGCCAGCCCGAGCAGCCGGGTCGGCTCGTCGGCCAGCCCGCGCGCCCCGCTGCGCGCGACCCAGCAGTCCCGGCCCCGGCCCCGCTCCACGGCGGCCCGCAGCTCCGCCTCGGTCACCTGCTCGGGCGCGTCGACCAGGAAGTCGTCGACCGCGCCGGCCTCGGTGGTGTGCACCTGCACGCTGAGGATGTTGACCCCGCGCAACGCGAGGCTCGCCGTGAGCACCGACAGGTAGCCCGGCCGGTCGTCCACGGTGGCTCGGATCCGCCACAGCGTCATGGTTGTCTCCCTTCCTCAGCACCGACCCTGCCGTCCGCCTGTTGCGGGCCCGTTGCCCCGGGGTGACGCGGGCCGTCCGGTCAGGTGACGGTGGTCACTGGCGGCGTGCCGACCAGGTCCAGCCGGTCGCCGAGGATCACCGCGCCGGCGCGGACGAGCTGGGCGAGCCGGTCCACCTCGGTGGAGTGGAACCCGGCCGCCGACAGCGGCTCGCTGTGGTCGCGGGCGACCACCAGCACCAGGCCGGCCCGGCCGAACGGCGCGACCGCGTAGTGGTGCCCCTCCGGGCTGGTGATGGCCCGTGCCCGCAGCGGGGTCACCTCGGGCAGCCGGGGCGGCGACGGCGCCCGCCAGCTCGCGTGCCCGATCGCGGCGACGCCGGCCTCGCCGCTGCGCGAGGCCCAGTCCAGGGGTACGACGGCGGCCACCGCCCAGTCGGCGGCGAGCAGCCCGGGCACCGCGTCGACGAGCGTGGCCACCCCGTCGACCGGGTTCGCCGCCACCTGGGCGAGCAGTTCCGCGTCCTGGCCGGTGGTGGTGGGCGCGCCGATCGCCCGCCACACGCCGTCCACCCGGACGCCGGGGATCGCGGCCAGCCCGGCGAGCATCCGCTCCACCCGCGCCGCGCCCGGCCACACCACGGTGAAGTCGTCCACCGCCCGGCCGCCGAGCCGTTCCAGCACCACCACCTGCACGATGTCCGCGCCGGAGACGCCGAGTGTCCGGGCCACCTGGCCGAGCGTGCCCGGACGGTCCGGCAGGGTCACCCGAACTCTCAGCAGCATGTCTGATCCCCTCCGCTCGGCGGGCCGGCCGAGCGGCCGGCAGGCTGGGGCCCAGCCTGCCGGTTGACCATTTCGCCCCTGTTGCAAGGGCATGTCCCGCCGGGAAAACCCGACCTTGACAACAAAGCTGAGCTGCCATCAACTAATCGGATGACCGATCCGGCCGCCGATGTCGCCGCGCCCTCGACCGGTCCGGCCCCGCGCGGGCTCGACCTCGACCGGCTCGCCGCCCACCTGGCCGTCCACCGGCCGGACCTGAGCGGGCCGCTGTCGGCGCGGCTGATCGCCGGCGGCAAGTCCAACCTCACCTACCTGCTGCGCGCCGGCGACCGCCAGGTGGTGCTGCGCCGGCCGCCACTGGGGCACGTGCTGGCCACCGCGCACGACATGGTGCGGGAGCACCGGGTGATCTCGGCGCTCGCCCCGACCGGCGTACCGGTGCCGGAGGCGCTGCTGCTCTGCGCCGACGAGAGCGTCATCGGCGCGCCGTTCTACCTGATGGCGAAGGTCGAGGGCGAGGTCTACCGGCGGCGGGAGCAGACCGACGCGCTCACCTCCGCGCAACGTCGCGACCTCGCGATGGCGATGATGGACACGCTCGCCACCCTGCACCGGGTCGAGCCGGCCGAGGTGGGCCTGGCCGACTTCGGCCGTCCGGAGGGCTACCTGGCCCGGCAGGTACGCCGCTGGGGCGGCCAGCTCGACCGGTCCCGCAGCCGGCCGCTGCCCGGCATCGACGAGCTGCGCGACGCGCTGGCCGCCAGCGTGCCCGAGGGCGCGAACGCGGGCCGGATCGTGCACGGCGACTACCGGCTGGACAACCTGCTCGCCACCGTCGACCCGGTGGCGGTACGGGCCGTGCTCGACTGGGAGATGGCCACGCTCGGCGACCCGCTGGCCGACCTCGGGCTGCTGCTGACGTACTGGGACGTGCTCGGCGACAGCGACCACGGCGAGGGCAACCCGGTGGCCGACGGCATCGGGCCGCGCGCCGGTTTCCCCACCGGCGCCGAACTGATCGAGCGGTACGCCGGGCGCAGCGACGTCGACGTCGGTCCGCTGCACTGGCACGTGGCACTCGGCTGTTTCAAGCTCGCGGTGATCTGCGAGGGCATCCACTACCGGCACACGCTCGGGCAGACGCTGGGCGAGGGTTTCGACCGGATCGGCGACATGGTGACGCCGCTCGTGGCACACGGGCTGCGCGCGGTGAGGGAGAACTAGATGGAGTTCGCGTACGACGACCGGACGGTCGAGCTGCGTCAGCGGCTGGAGGCGTTCCTCACCGAATGCGTGTACCCGGCCGAGCCGGTGCACCACGAGCAGGTGCTCGCGGCCGGCGACCCGTGGGCCCGCCCGCCGGTGATGGAGGAGCTGAAGGCGCAGGCGCGGGAGCGCGGACTGTGGAACCTGTTCCTGCCCGACGCCCGCTACGGCGCCGGCCTGACCAACCTCCAGTACGCGCCGCTGGCCGAGCTGACCGGCCGCAGCCCGCACCTGGCGCCGGAGGCGCTCAACTGCGCCGCGCCGGACACCGGCAACATGGAGCTGCTGGCCGAGTTCGGCTCCGAGGCGCAGCGGAAACAGTGGCTCACGCCGCTGCTCGCCGGTGAGATCCGGTCCGCGTTCTGCATGACCGAGCCGGAGGTGGCGTCCTCTGACGCGACGAACATCGCCACCCGGATCGTCCGCGACGGCGACCACTACGTGATCAACGGCCGCAAGTGGTGGTCGTCCGGGGCGATGGACCCGCGCTGCGAGATCTTCATCGTGATGGGCAAGACCGACCCGGACGCCGACCGGCACCGCCAGCAGAGCATGATCCTGGTCCCCCGGGACACCCCCGGCGTGACGGTACGCCGCGGGATGCGGGTCTTCGGCTACAGCGACGCCCCGCACGGCGGGCACGCCGAGATCGACTTCACCGACGTACGGGTGCCGGTGGACAACCTCGTCGGCGACGAGGGCACCGGGTTCGCCATCGCCCAGGCCCGGCTCGGCCCCGGCCGGATCCACCACTGCATGCGCCTGGTCGGCATGGCCGAGCGGGCCCTGGAGCTGCTCTGCCGGCGTGTGCTCGACCGGGTCGCGTTCGGCCGCCCACTCGCCGAGCAGGGCGTGGTACGCGAGTGGATCGCCGAGTCGCGGGTCCGGATCGAGCAGGCCCGCCTGCTGGTGCTCAAGACCGCGTGGCTGATGGACACCGTCGGCAACAAGGGCGCGCACACCGAGATCCAGGCCATCAAGATCGCCACGCCGCTGATGGCCGAGTGGGTGATCGACAAGGCCATCCAGGCGTACGGCGGGGCCGGGGTCAGCCAGGACACCCCGCTGGCCGAGCTGTGGGCGCAGGCCCGCACGCTGCGCCTGGCCGACGGCCCGGACGAGGTACACCGCGCCTCGCTGGCCCGCCGGGAGCTGCGCCGCCACTCCTGAGCGGCTCCCGCGCCGGACGGATCAGGCGGAGGCCCGGTGGACGAGTTCGGTGTCCAGCAGCACGTGCGGCGAGGGGACCTCCTCGCCGCGGATGCGGGAGACCAGCAGCCGGGCCATCTGCCGGCCCATCTCCTCCACCGGTTGGAACACGGTGGTCAGCGGCGGCTCGGCCTGGCGCGCGATCGGGGCGTCGTCGAAGCCGATCACCGCCACGTCCTCGGGCACCCGGCGCCCGGCCTCGCGCAACGCGCGCAGCGCGCCGAAGGCCATCAGGTCGGAGGCGACGAACACCGCGTCCAGTTCCGGGCAGATGTCGAGCAGCCGGCGCATGGCCGCGGTGCCGCTGCCCTCGCTGAAGTCCCCGTACGCGATCAGGCCCGGGTCGACCCGGCCGCCGGACGCGCGCACGGCCTCCTGGTAGCCGGAGAGCCGGGCCAGGCCGGCCCCCATGTCCTGCGGGCCGGCGATGGTCGCCACCCGTCGGCGCCCCTGACGGAACAGGTGCTCCACCGCCTGGCGCGCGCCGCCGACGTTGTCCATGTCGACGAACCAGGCCGGCTGCGCGTTCGGGTGCAGCATCCGGGCCGGCCGGCCGCCGAGCACGGTCGGCAGGCCGCGCTCCTCCAGCAGCGTGGGCAGCGGGTCGGCGTCGTGCAGGGAGAGCAGGAGCACGCCGTCCACGTGCTGGTTGGTCAGGTGGTGCTCGACCCGTTCCCGCTCGATCGGCGACTGCACCATGGCGAGCCAGAGCTGCATGGGCGTCTCCACCAGCCCGGAGCTGACGCCCCGGACGATGGCCGCGAAGAACGGCTCGGTGAAGACCCGCTCCCCCGACTCGGAGACGACCAGGGCCACCGAGTCGGTCCGCTGGGTGACCAGCGCACGGGCGGCGCGGTTCGGCACGTACCCCAGTTCGGCGATGGCCTGCTGGACGGCGGCCCGGGCCTCCGGGCTGACCTGCGGCGAGCCGTTGACCACGCGGGAGACCGTGCCACGCCCGACGCCGGCGCGGGCCGCGACCGCGTCGAGGGTCGGACGCCCGAGCGAGCGGGTGCGCTGCGTTGTCATCGTCTGTTGCTCCTCCGACGGTCGGGCGGACCCGGCACCGATTGAGGCGTCGGCGCCGGGCCGCCCGTTACTGGCTGGCCCAGCTTATTGTGCGGGCAGGCCGTTGCGTCGGATCACGTCGGCGTACCACCTGGCGCTGGACTTCGCGATCCGGGCCTGGCTGTCGTAGTCGACATAGACCATGCCGAACCGCTTCGTGTAGCCCCAGGCCCACTCGAAGTTGTCCAACAGCGACCAGGCGAAGTAGCCCTTGAGCGGCACTCCGGCCTCGATCGCGGCGTGCGCCGCGCGCAGGTGCGCGGCGAAGTAGGCCAGCCGGTCCGGGTCGTCCACCCGGCCGTCGACGAGTTCGTCGACGAACGCCGAGCCGTTCTCGGTGACGTAGAGCGGCAGGTCGGTGTACTCCCGGTGGACCCGCTCCAGCGTCTCCACCAGGCCCGGGGCGTCGATCTCCCAGTCCATGTCCGTCACCGGGACACCCCGGGTGACGAACCGGACGTCCTCGCTGCCCGGCCAGCAGGACGGCGCCCGCCAGTAGGGCTCCGGCTCCGCGCCGTCGACCGGCGCGGCCACCACGTGCCGGCTGTAGTAGTTGACGCCGACCATGTCCAGCGGCGTCGAGATGGTCGCCAGGTCACCGTCGCGCACGTGCCCCATGTCGGTGACCTGACGCAGGTCCGCGACGAGATCCGCCGGGTACGCGCCGCGCAGCACCGGGTCCAGGAAGAACCGGTTCGCCAGCGCGTCGATCCGGCGGGCGGCGTCGGCGTCCGCCGCCGACCCGGTGGCCGGGGTCACCGGGTAAAGGTTGACGGTGATGCCGAGCTGCGCCTCCGGGCGGGCCGCCCGTACCGCCTGCACGGCCAGGCCGTGACCGAGCATCAGGTGGTGCCCGGCCCGGACCGCGTCCGCGCCGTCGGAGCGGCCCGGCGCGTGCACGCCGGAGCCGTAACCGAGGAACGCCGAGCACCACGGCTCGTTCAGCGTGGTGAAGTACTTCACCCGGTCACCGAGCGCCTCGGCGACCAGGTGCGAGTACTCGGCGAAGCGGGCGGCGGTGTCCCGGGCCGGCCAGCCGCCCGCGTCCTCCAGCGGCTGCGGCAGGTCCCAGTGGTAGAGCGTCAGCCAGGGCTCGATGCCGTGGCCGAGCAGCTCGTCGATCAGCCGGCGGTAGAAGTCCATGCCCTCCTGGTTGACCCCGCCGGTGCCGCCCGGCTGCACCCGCGGCCAGCTCACCGAGAAGCGGTACGACCGCAGGCCCAGGTCGGCCATCAGCCGCACGTCGTCCGGCATCCGGTGGTAGTGGTCGCACGCCACGTCGCCGGTGTGCCCGGCCACCGTCCGGCCCTCGGTGTGGCTGAAGGTGTCCCAGATCGACGGGGTACGGCCGCCCTCCGTCGCCGCACCTTCGATCTGGTACGCGGCCGTGGCCGCGCCCCAGAGGAAGTCGGGCGGGAAGGTGAGGGCCGGACCGGCGTCGAGGACGCCGACGGCGGGCGGGCTTGCTGGGTTGCTCACGACTTGACGGCGCCTTCCATGATGCCGCCGATGATCTGGCGGCCGAACAGAACGAACACGATGAACAGGGGCAGGGTCGCGATCAACGTACCGGCGAAGATCTGCGAGTTGTCGGCGAAGTAGGCGGTGTTGAGGCTGCGCAGCGAGATCTGGACGGTCGGGTTGGACGGGTCCGCCAGCACCACGAACGGCCAGAAGAACTGGTTCCACTGCTCCATGAAGGTCAGCAGCCCCAGCACGGCGGCGGCCGGACGCAGCGCGGGTGCCACCACGTGCCAGTACACCCGCCAGGTGGAGCAGCCGTCCACCCGGGCGGCCTCGATCAACTCGTTCGGTACCGCCTGTTCCGCGTACTGGCGCATCATGAAGATGCCGAAGCCGCCGATCAGGAACGGAACCGTCACCGACGGCATGGTGTTCAGCCAGTCGAGCTTGGCCATCAGGATGTACAGCGGCAGCACGCCGAGCTGAATCGGCACCATCATCGAGGCGAGGATGATCAGCAGCAGCGCGTTCTTGCCCCGGAAGCGGAGCTTGGCGAACGCGAAGCCGGCGAGCGAGCCGAAGAACACCGTCGCGATGGTGATCGTCCCGGAGACCAGGAACGAGTTCATCAGACCCTTGACGATGTTGGCGTCGCTGTTGGCGAGCACCCGCTCGATGTTCTCGCCGAGCTTGCCGCCGGGCAGGAACGGCGGCGGCCAGGAGTTGGCCGCGTCGTTCGTCCGGCTGGCGATCACGATCATCCAGTAGAACGGGAACAGGGACAGGAGCACGCCGAAGATCAGGCCGATCATGGTGAGCGGGCTGGCCTTCCAGAGCCGCTCGGCCCGGTGGGTGGTCTTCACCGGCGTGCTGTGCCGGGTGGGCGGGCGAACCGCGGTGGTCGTCATCTCGTCACCTCACTTGTCGGAGCTGATGCGGCGGGCGAGCAGATAGTTGATCACCGACATCAGCGCGATGAGCACGAAGAGCACGAGCGCGACCGCTCCGGCGTACCCCCACCGGAAACGCTGGTTCATCACGTCGAGCAGGTACATCGTGATGGTCTGGAACTGGCCCTCCGAACCGCCGGAGAGGCCACCCGAGCCGCTGGTGAACAGCAGGGGCTCGGTGAACAGCTGCAGGCCGCCGATGGTGGAGATGATCAGCGTGAAGATGATCGTGGGACGCAGCTGCGGGACCGTGATGGACCAGAACTGACGCCGCCGGGAGGCGCCGTCCAGCGCCGCGGCCTCGTACATGTCCTTGCTGATCGACTGCATGGCGGCCAGGTAGATCAACGCGTTGTAGCCGACCCAGCGCCAGTCGACCATGGTGGAGATGGCGAACCAGGAGGCGAAACGATTCGCCCGCCAGTCGATCGGGTCCAGGCCGACGCTGTCGAGCAGCCAGTTGACCAGGCCGAAGTCCTTGGCGTAGATCATCGAGAATATCAGCGCGACCACGGCGGTCGAGGTGATGATCGGCATCGCGATGGCCATCCGGAAGAACGTCTGCGCGCGCAGCTTCCGGTTGAGCGCGTTGGCGAGCATCAGCGCCAGCAGCAACTGGGGCACTGTGGAGAGCAGGAACATGCCGAACGTGTTGACCACCGCGTTCCAGAACTGCGGATCCTCGGTGATCAGTTCGACGAAGTTGTCCATCCCGACGAAGGAGATCGTCGGGTTCAGCGGCGACCGGTCGGTCAGCGCGATCCAGACCGTGTACGCGATCGGGTACACCCCGAACACGGCGAAGATCGCGAAGAACGGCAGGACGTACAGATACGGCGAGTACTTCAGGTCCAGGCGCGTCAGTGAGGCGGCACGGCGGCGCGTGTGACGGGGGGCGCGCGGCGGGCCGGGTTCGGGCGGCGCCGCGGCGTGCAGGTCGAGGCTCATGGGGAGTCCTTCTCCTCGGCCGGCGTCACCCGCCACACGGGCGACGCCGGACTCTGCGGGCACCGCGGGTGGCGCCGGCAGCCGGGGCTGCCGACGCCACCCGCGGGGGCTCAACCGGTCACTTACCGGCGGCCGCACCGTTCTTCAGGGCCGCCTGCCACTGCTCGTCGGCCGACTTGCCCTGCTCCACGGCGCGCAGCGTGTTCTCCACGGCGGTGCGGACCGCGTTGTTCTTCGGGCCGAGGTAGACCGGCTTCAGGTCGGTGGCGCCGGCGGCGAAGATCTTGCCGACCGGGGCCTTGCTGAAGTAGTCGTTGGTCGAGTCGGCCACGGCCGGGTCGGTGAGCGCCTGCGGGTTCGAGGGCAGGTTGCCGACCGCCTTGTACGCGCCGATCTGACCCTTGGCGCTGGTCAGGAACTTGGCCAGCTCCGCGGCCTCCTTCTGGTGCTTGCTCGACTTCGGCACGCCGAGGAAGGAGCCGCCCCAGTTGCCACCGGCGCCCGGCGCCTTGGCGATGTCCCACTTGCCGGTCGCCGCGTCACCGGCCTGGCCCTTGATGACACCGGTCATCCAGGCGGGGCAGGCGATGGTGGCGAAGGTGCCGTTCTTGAAGCCGGCGTTCCACTCGTTGGAGAACGACTGGAGGTTGTTCGACAGCCCGGCCGAGATCATCTTGGTGGTGAGCTGGTACGCGGCCTGCACGTCCGGGTTCTGGTCGATGACCAGCTTGTTGCTCTTGTCGTAGTAGGTGTAGCCGGTGCCCTGGCCCGCGATCTGCATCAGCACGACGTTGTAGAAGTTGGTCGCCGAGTCGACGAACTTGTGCTTCTTGTCGGCGGCGGCGAACTTCTGGCCGGTGGCGATGAACTCGTCCCAGGTCGGCCAGAGCGCGCCGACCTGCTCGCGGTCGGTGGGCAGCCCGGCGGCCTTGAACAGGTCGCTGCGGTAGCACAGCGCCATCGAGCCGACGTCGGTGCCGAGGCCCAGCACCTTGCCGTCGGGGGTGGTGCCCTGCTCCCACTTCCACGGCAGGAAGTTGCCCTTGAGGTCGTTCGCGCCGTGGTCGGCGAGGTTCACGAACTTGTCGGCCTGGGCGTAGAACTGGACGATGGTGCCCTCTTCCAGGGCCACCACGTCGCCGGCGCCCGAGCCGGCGGTGATCTGCTGGGTCAGGCGGGTGTTGTAGTCACCGAGGCCGAGGCCCTTGCCCCGCTCCTGGATCTTGACGTTCGTGTGCTCCGCTTCGTACTGCTTGTACAGCTCTTCGTAGCCGAAGCCCTGATCGCCGAAGACGTCGACGACCAGGGTGATCGGGCCGCCGCCGCTGCCGCTGTCGCCGCTGTCCGAGTCGTCGCCGCAGGCGGCGGTGGTGCCGAGCACGACGACGGACGCGAGCGCGATGGCCGCGAAGCGCCGACGACGGATTGGGACGCTCATCCGAGACCCCTCTTTCGGTGGTGAGGCGATATCTGCTGTGTGGTGGGGGGTGCGTGTCGCGCGGGCCGGAGCGGGCAGGAACGAGATCCGCGCCACTCCCGGGAGCGCTCCCATGAGGTTGCCGGGAGGTGACAGGGGTGTCAATAGACCGTTGGGAGCGTTCCCATTTCGTTACCGCGCGGGCGCGCGCCCCCTCCCCGGGCCGCGGGATCAGCAGTGCGGCGTCGCTCCGGTCAGCAGCGCGGCGGTCGCTCGATCAGCAGCAGCGGCGGTCGCCCGGTCAGCAGCAGCGGCGCAGTAGGACGGTGGCGCGGTCGCTGTCGAACACGGCCGGGTCGAACGCCGGGCCGGCCCACTCCCGCATGGTCGGACGCTCCGGATGCTCGGGGTCGGCGAGCGCGGCCAGCAGGACCGCGTACCCGGCCGGACCGCCCACGTCCTCCGGCGGGCAGGCCCGCTCCCCGTCCAGGCACAGCGGGTAGCGCTCGTCCGGGTCGGCGGCGCAGCAGTCCTCCACCACCAGGTCGTGCTCCCACCAGTCGCCGAAGTCGTAGGTGTAGCGGAAGCGGTCGCCCTTGCCGACGAGCGCGTCCAGCCGGACGTCCAGCTCGTCGCGCAGCGCCAGTTCGCCGCCCGGGTCGGGCTCGCCGTACTGCCGGCCGTCGACGTCGAACGAGTGCAGGTGGCAGTCGCGCCAGCCCATCGCGTGCTGGATCACCCGGTGCAGCCGGTCCAGCGTGTAGCCGCCGGGCACCAGCACCCGCCGCCACACCTTCGGCCGGACGCCGGCCAGCGACACCATGAGCTGGAAGATCTGACGCGACACGACGTCCCATCCTTCCTGGGCATAGGCTGCCTGCATGATCTGCCGAGCCTGCCGGGAACGGCGGCACGACGACTGTCCTGGCCGGAAGTGGTGCGACTGCCAGCACCGTACCCCCGAACCCACCCCTCCGGTCACCGGTCCGGCCGGCGAATGACCGTCGGAACCCCGATCGAACGGATCTGGCCCGCACCCGTCACCGGTGCGCTCACCGATCCGCAGCTCACCGCGCTCTACGGCCGGGCGGCCCGCCCGCACCTGCGGGTCAACTTCGTCGCCAGCGCCGACGGCGCGGTCACTCTGGACGGCTACTCCGCCGGGCTGTCCGGCGAGCCGGACAAGCGGGTCTTCGGGCTGCTGCGGATGCTCTGCGACGGTCTCGTGGTGGCCGCCGGGACGCTGCGGCACGAGGGCTACCGGGCGGTCCGGCTCAGCCCGGAGCGCCGGGCCTGGCGCCGCGAGCAGGGGCTGGCCGAGTTCCCGACGCTGGTGGTCGTCTCCGGTTCGCTCGACCTCGACCCGGCGCAGGCCGCGTTCGCCGACGCCCCGGTCCGGCCGATCGTGCTCACCCACGCCGACGCCGTACCGCCGCCCGGGCTGACCGACGTCGCCGACGTGGTCCGCTGCGGCACCGCGTCGCCCGACGGCAGCGGGCAGGCCGACGCCACCGGCCCGGTCGACGGCAGCGGACGGGCCGACGGGACCGGCCGCGTCGACCGCAGCGGACGGGTCGATCTCGTCGCCGGCTTGGCCGAGTTGCGTCGGCGCGGACTCGACCAACTGCTCTGCGAGGGCGGTCCGCACCTGTTCGGCGCGCTCACCGCAGCCGACCTGGTCGACGAGCTGTGCCTGACCGTGGCGCCGCTGCTCGCCGGCGCCGGTCCGGGCCGGATCACCGCCGGGGACACCAGCGTCCCGCGTCACCTGCCGCTGCGGCACGTGCTGGCCGCCGACGACGGCGTGCTGATGCTGCGCTACGCCCG
>NZ_WBKS01000101.1:0-22406 GCF_008868145.1 Micromonospora sp. AMSO1212t | reverse complement strand
CCGCACCCAGGAACGGCAGCGCGAACGCGAACAGTACGAACGGCAGCTCGATCAGGGCCCGGCTGAGCAGCCAGCGCGGGCCGACCCGGACCAGCGCGGCCGGGCCGGCGGCCGGGGGGATCGAGCGGGACAGCGCGGCCAGGTTCGTCACTCCGGCGAACAGCGTGAGGCAGGCGCCCGCGAGCGCCAGCACGAAGTCGGCGGCCGGGCGGCGGGCCAGCGCGTACCCGCCGGCGGCGAGCGCACCGAGCCCGGTGAGCAGCGTCCACACCTGACCGGTGACCAGCTCGGCGAGCGTTCCGCCGACGCCGGGGGTGCCGGTGTCCAGCGCGCGGGCGACGGTGAGCGCCACCGTCGCCGCGCCGCCCAGTGCGAGCAGCGCGCCCACGGCGCGCAGCGCCCGTACCCCGGCGGCGGTGCCGCCCGGCGCCAGTCCCGCCGCGCCGATGATCAGGAAGCCCAGCGTGGCGGCCACCCACCAGGGGTACGGGTCGGGCGGCGGTACCCAGTCCAGCGTGCCGCGTACCGCTCCGGTGGTGTCACCGGCGCGCAGCGGCACCGTCCAGTCGCGTACCCGGTGTTCCCGGTCCGGGTCGGCGGCGACGGCGGCCGGCGGGGCGTCCTCCCGCCACAGCGTGCGCTGGTCGTGCCAGCGGGCGGTGGGTCCGTCGTCGATCCGCCGCCAGTCGGGCGCGGCGGCCGGGTTCGCCTCGGCGGGCAGCCGGGTCTCCCCGGCCAGCGTCCGGTTCAGGTAGGTGGCGGGGGAGCGGGTGTTCTCGTGCACGCCGGCCGGGCCGATGCGCAGGTACGGCTCACCGGAGTAGCCGAGCACCGTGACGTCGGCGCCCGTGTCGTTCGTCAGCTCCAGCCGCGCACCGGCCTCCACCATGCGCGCGGTGAGCCCGGGACCGCCCGGGTCGACGCCGCTGACGGTGGCGCGGTAGTCGGTGCCGTCGGGCGCGTCGGCACCGTGTGCGGCGGCCGGCGCGGCGAGTGTGAGCAGGGCGGTTGCCGCGACGGCGAGCACCAGCGCGGCCCGGCGCAGGGGTGCGATCACTTGCCGGCCGCCTCCACCGCCGACTTGAGCCCTTCCGGGCTGCGGTCCTGGAGCTCACTGCCGTTGATCTTGATGGTCGGGGTGCCGGTCACGCCGGACTTGCTCGCCTCGTCGGTGACGTGCTCGGTCCACGACCGGTACGTGCCGTCGGAGACGCAGGAGGCGAACTCGTCGCGGTTCAGCCCGACGCCCGCGCCGATGTCGACGAGTTCGTCGTTGCTGAGCCCTGCGCCCCCCTCCGGCGGTTGCCTGTCGAAGAGCTGGTCGGTGAACTCGCGGAACTTGCCGCCCTGCGCGGCGCAGCCGGAGGCGGCCGAGGCGCGGGTGGAGTATTCCGTGGTGGAGAAGCGGTTCAGGAACGCGACCGGGTGGAACACCAGCTTCGCCTTGCCCTCGCTGACGAGCTGGTTGAGCGTCTCGCCGTTGATCTGCTGGAACTGCTTGCAGGCCGGGCAGAGGTAGTCCTCGTACAGGTCGATGGTGACCGGTCCGGTGCCGAGCACGATGCCGGTGCCGGCGTCGTTGGCCCCGGCCGGGGCGGTGAACTCGTCGGACTTCTGGCTGGAGTAGGCGGCCCAGCCGATGCCGCCGGCGATGACGAGCACCAGCACCGCGGCGATCGAGGTCCAGAGCGTGCGCTTGCGCCGCTTCTCCCGGGCGATCTGCTCGCGTACGACCCGGGCCGCGTCCTTGCGCCCCTTACGACTGCTCATCGGTGTCCTCCACGGTGTCGTCGCCCGCCAGCCACCCGTCCACGGAGAACGGGGTGCGGGGCCAGATCAGCAGGAACCCGGCGAGTACCAGGAACCCGAGGTCCCGGAGGATCTCCGGGAGGTAGCTGGGCGTCTCGCCGGCGGCGAGCTGCCCGCCGCTGCCGAAGCACCCGCAGTCGATGGCCAGGCCCCGGGCCCAGGCCGAGGCGATGCCGGCGATGAAGACCACGAGCAGCGCCGCTGACACACCGGCGCTGAGCCGGGTGGCGAGCCCGGCGAGCAGCAGCACGCCCAGGGCCAGCTCGACGAACGGCAGCGCCGCGCCGATCACGGTGGCCACGTCGTACGGCATCACCTGGTACGCGTTCACGGCCCGGCCGGAGGCGGCCAGGTCGCCGACCTTGGTGCCGCCGGCGATCAACCACACCGCGGCGAGTCCGAGGCGGGCCGCGACGCCGAGCCAGGGCCGCAGGGTCGGCCAGCGGCCGGCCCGGGAGGGGGAGGGGGTCACAGTCATTCGTCGTCCGAGCGCCACGAAAGGTTCCCGCTACCCGGCCAGCGTGTCGCCGACGGCGTCGACCAGTTCGTCGCGGGCGCGGGCCACCCGGGAGCGGATCGTGCCCACCGGCACCCCCTCCACGTCGGCGGCCTCGGCGTACGACAGGCCGAGCAGCTGGGTGAGCACGAACGCGGAGCGCCGCTCGGCGGGCAGCCGGCGGACCAGGTCGGTGGCGCCGAGCTGCCCGGCCGGGTCCGGGTACGGGCGGTCGGTGGCGGCCTGGGCGGCGAGCCGCGCGTCGAGCCGGCGGCGGCGCACCACTGTCCGCAGGTGGTCGGCGCAGGCCCGCCGGGCGATCCCGAGCAGCCAGGTACGCACGCTGGAGCGCCCTTCGAAGCCGGACAGCGCCCGGAACGCCCGCAGGTACGTCTCCTGGGTCAGGTCGTCCGCGCTGTCCGGGTCGACGAGCGCGGCGGCGAAGCGCCACACCTCGGCCTGGGTGGCCCGGACGAAGGCGGCCTGCGCGTCGCGGTTCCCGTCGCGGGCGGCCAGGGCCCAGCCGGTGGCCGCGTCCCGGGCAGCGTCGGGTGCCGCCTCGGGGCGGTCGGCGGCGGTGTCGCGCGGGCCGGGGATCACGTCACCCGAGGTTACGCGGCGTACCTGGAGGGGACAGGGTCCTTCGACCCATTCCGTGGTCCGGCACACGCCGGGAACTTTTTCCGTCCGCCGTCCGACTACCCTCCCATGACCTCCGAGCAGGCCCGGCGTGGCGCGCGCCGCCGTGCCGGGTGGGCGCCCGGTCACGCCCGCCGGAGACCGGCTCGCCGGACCCGCCCCGGTTCGGGAACCATGGCGGTCATGACTGCTGCCGTACGCCGCCCGTCCCGGGTCGTCGCCGCCCGTTCCGGGGCCGCCGCCGGGCTGCTGCTCCTGCTGGTCGCCCTGCTGCTCGTCCCGGCCACCCCGGCCGCCGCCCACGCGGTGCTGGTGAGCAGCAGCCCGGCCGCCTCCGCCGTGGTGCCCGAGGCGCCCGCGCAGGTGGTGATCACGTTCAGTGAGGGCGTCCGCAAGGTGCCCGGGAAGGTACGGGTGATCGCCCCCGACGGCTCGCGGGCCGACCGGGGCGAGCCGACGTTCCAGGGCGCCGAAGTCACCATCCCGGTGGACCCGTCCGGCGCGCGCGGCACCTACCTGGTGAGCTACCGGGTCATCTCGGCCGACAGCCACCCGGTCTCCGGCGCCTTCACCTACTCCGTCGGCGCGCCGTCGGAGCCGCCCACGGACAGCGGCTCGGACAACCGGGCGAACCCGGTCACCGAGAACGCGGTGAAGGTGGCGAAGTACGCCGGCTACGCCGGTTTGCTGCTGCTCGTCGGCCCGGCGCTGGTGCTCGCCGCGCTCTGGCCGCGCCGGCTGTCCCGCCGGGGACCGGCACGGCTGGCCTGGACCGGGCTGGGCCTGCTGGTGGCGGCGACGCTCGCCGAGGTGTGGCTCCAGGTGCCGTACGTCAACGGCGGCGGCCTGTTCGACGTGACCGGTTCCGGCCTGGGCGACGTGCTGGGCAGCGCCTACGGCACCACGCACCTGGTCCGGCTGGGCCTGCTCGCCGCGGCGGCGTTCCTGCTCCGGCCGCTGTTCGCCGGTCCGATCGGCCGTACCGACGGGATCATCCTGGCCGTCCTCGGCGGCGCGGCGTTGTTCACCTGGCCGCTGGCCGGGCACGCGGCGGCCTCGCCCGCGCCCGCCGTCTCGGTGGTGGTGGACGCGGTGCACCTGGGCGGCATGGCCGTCTGGCTGGGCGGTCTGGTCATGCTCGCGGTGTTCCTGCTGCGCCGGGCCGACGAGCGCGAGCTGGACGCGATCCTGCCGATCTGGTCCCGCTGGGCCGCGCTCGCGGTGGCCGCGCTGCTGCTGGCCGGCACCGTGCAGGGCCTGATCGAGGTGGCCGGCATTCAGGCGCTGTTCGGCACCACGTACGGGCGGCTCCTGCTCGCCAAGATCGTGCTGTTCGCGCTGGTGATCGGCGTGGCCGCGTACTCCCGGGCGCTGGTGCGGCGGCGGGTCGCCGCCGGCCGGCCGGGTGCGATGCGACGGGCCGTGGTGGCCGAGCTGGTGATCACGGCGGTGGTGCTGGGCGTGTCGGCGACGCTCGTGCAGACCACCCCGGCGCGCACCGCCGCCGCGGACGTCGGGGGCGCCGAGCGGGGCTACTTCTCCACGACGCTCAGCAGCCCGATCTACTCGCTGGAGGTCCAGCTGGACCCGGCCGAGACCGGCAACAACTCGCTGCACCTGTACGCCTACACCAAGGACAGCCGTCCCCAGCCGGTGCAGGAGTGGAAGGTCACCGCCGCGCTGCCGTCGGCCGGGATCGAGCCGATCACCGTCCCGCTGCTCCCGCTCAGCGACAACCACGCCACCGGCGAGGTCAACCTGCCGGCGCGAGGCGACTGGCAGTTGCGCATCACCGTCCGCACGACCGACATCGACCAGGCCACGGTGACCGCCACCGTGCCGATCAAGTAACGGAAGGTCCCATCTGATGATCCGTCTCCGGCGCCCCGCGACAGTCGCCGCGCTGACCCTCACCGCCGTCGCCACGGCGGTGCTCGGCCTGGCCGGGCCGGCCTCGGCGCACGTCACGATCAACCCGGCCGAGGGTACGCAGGGCGGCTACGGCCGGTTCGCGTTCCGGGTGCCGAACGAGAGCGACACGGCGTCGACAGTCAAGGTCGAGGTGAACCTGCCGGAGAACGCCCCGGTCGGCTCGGTCTCCACCATGCCGGTGGCGGGCTGGACGGTCGCGGTGGAGAAGCGCAAGGTCGACCCGCCGATCGAGGTGCACGGCAGCCAGCTCACCGAGGCGGTCTCCAAGCTGACCTTCACCGCCGCGCCGAACGGGGGCGTGAAGCCGGGCGAGTTCCAGGAGTTCCCGGTGTCGATGGGTCCGCTGCCGCAGGCCGACACGATGGTGTTCAAGGTGCTCCAGACGTACTCCGACGGCAACGTCTCCCGGTGGATCGAGGAGCCGACGCCGGGCGCGGAGGAGCCGGAGAACCCGGCGCCGGTGCTCAAGCTGGCCGCCGCGGCGCCCGCCTCGCCGGGCGCGAGCGCGCCGGCCGCCGCGGCGGACGACGACGATGACGACGACGGCTCCGGCGCCGCCACCGCCCTCGGGGTGGCCGGCCTGGTCGCCGGACTGGGCGGCCTGGCCCTCGGCGGCCTGGCGTTCGCGCGTACCCGGCGGGAGCCCGCGGCGAAGTCCTGAACGTGAGCGATTCACCGGCCCGGCGGAACGATCCGCCGGGCCGGTCGCCGTCCCGGACGGGTGCCGCCGATATCCGGCGATCGGCCGACGCACGTCGGTAAGGTCGGCCGGGTAATTGGCTACCGAGAGGGACGACGCGAATGCGTTTCGTACGCACGATCGCCGGCATGGTGCTGCTGGCCCTGGGGATTCCGGCGCTGCTGGCGGGTGGAGGTCTCTGGCTCGCCGCCCGGCACGCCGGCCCCGACGGCGGGTTCGGCGCCCGGTTCGAGCCGGTCCGCACGCCGGCCCGCGCGGTGCTGGTGGCCGACGTGGACGCGTTGCTGCGCGCCGACCTGCCGCTGGCGCGCACCGGGCAGGCCCGGCTGCACCTGACCGCGCGGGACGACGACGGCGAGGTCTTCCTCGGCCTCGCCCCGGCCGACCAGGTGCGACTGTGGCTGGCCGACGTCCCGCACAGCACCGTGCGCCGCGTCGCGGTCACCCGAGGTGCGCTACCTGTCGACCTCGACCCGGCCACCGCCGGCACCGGCGCCGTCGCGCCGATGTCCCAGCCCTTCTGGGTACGCGAGGGCGTCGGCTCCCTGGAGTGGAGCCCGGCGGAGCTTTCCGGCCGGTCGTTGAGCCTGGTCGTGATGCGCGTGGACGGCGCGGACGGACTCGACCTGCGCATGCGTGCCGAGCTGCGGGCCGGGTGGTTCCCCGGGCTGGCGTGGGCGCTGCTGGCCGGCGGGACGCTGCTGGTGGTCCTCGCCGTGGTGGTGCTGCTGCGCCCGCTGCGGCCGCGTGAGGTGGTCTTCGTGGTCGAGCCGGACCAGGTGCCGGTGCTGGCCGGGCGCCTCGGCGTCACGTCGCTGAGCGGGCTGGGCCGGCAGCCGGGCCCGGCGTCGCGACCCGAGCGGCACCTGGTGGCAGTGGGCTCCGGGGCGGGCGGGCGGACCCGTGCGGCGATTGCTCCGCCGCCCGGCCGGTGCCCCGACGAGGACTGACGACGCGAACCCGAACGGCCCTCCGCGCTGCCGACGCGGAGGGCCGTTCTTCACCGGGGGATCGGTGCTACCTGGGAGATACCTGAGGTAGTTGATACCAGATTAGCGCTGATCGCCATTTGTTGCGAGGTGTGTCCGTTCAGTCCGAGTCGCCGGTTCCTCGTCCGCATGCCGGCGGATCGGCAGCACCGCGAGCAGGAGCAGGCTCAGCAGCACGTACACGTTGCGGACCACGAAGTCGACCGGGTCGTCCGTGTGCACGATGGCGGTGCCCCAGTCCTGGAACGTCACCAACCCGTACACGATCGGCAGGCCGACGACGGCGGCCAGCGCGAAGAGGCCGCCGCGACGGCGGGCCCCGGCGGGCGTCGCCGGATCGGCGTCCAGTGCCGCGTCGACGAGCACCACCACTGCGGGGATGAACCAGTACAGGTGGTGGATCCAGGTGATCGGGCTGACCAGCCCGCCCACCAGCCCGGTCAGGGTGAGACCCACCAGCGCGTCACCCGCCCGGGCCGCGCGCGCCGCCCGCCACAGTCCGAACGCGGCCACCGCCAGCGCGAGCAACAGCCACAGCAGCC
This sequence comes from Micromonospora sp. AMSO1212t, assembly GCF_008868145.1. Classification (NCBI taxonomy): domain Bacteria; kingdom Bacillati; phylum Actinomycetota; class Actinomycetes; order Micromonosporales; family Micromonosporaceae; genus Micromonospora; species Micromonospora sp. AMSO1212t. Next base: position 15,299 of record NZ_WBKS01000101.1, on the reverse strand, counting down.
GGTCCGGCTCGGCCGGCGCGGTCAGGCGGCTGAGCAGCCCGAACAGCGACTGGTTGCCGGTGTAGTCGGGGCGGCCCACCCGGTCGGTCACCCACAGCTCGTGGGTCCAGAACCGCCACGAGTCGCCCGGCGCGACCGCCGCCGCCAGCAGCGTGGCCACCGCCGCTGTCACCGCCGCCACGGCCGCCGCCCGCCACTTCCGGGCGGCGAGCAGGTAGAGCACGAAGATGCCGGGGAAGAGCTTGAGCGCCGCGGCCAGCCCCACGCCCACGCCGGCCCAGCGCCGACCCTGCGGTACGGCGAACAGCAGGTCGGCCAGGATCAGCACCACCAGCAACATGTTGATCTGCCCGAGCGTGAGCGTCTCCCGGGTGCTCTCCACCGCCAGCACCAGCAGCACGGCGACGGTCAGGCCGAACCCGAGCGGCAGGTCGTGCCGCCGCAGCACCGGCAGGACCAGCCACCGGGTGGTCACCACCACGGCGGCAACTGTCAGCACCGCGAAGGCGGCGATGGCCACGCCGAGCCGCAGATACCCGAACGGTGCCAGGAGCAGCGCCGCGAACGGCGGATAGGTGAAGTAGAGGGCACCCTGCACCCGGTCCGGCTGGACGTAGTCGTAGAGCGGGTGCCCGGCCGCCCACCAGTCCATCGCCGACATGTAGATCTTCTGGTCGTAGTAGTCGTGGCGCAGGTTGGGCAGGTAGAGCGCCGGCAGGATCGCGACCAGTGCCAGCACCGCGACCACCCGGCGAGCCGTGCGCCCGCCCGCGTCGTCGCGGGCGACGGCGGGTGGGGCGACGGGTTCGGCTGGCACGCAGGAAACCCTAGCGGTCCACCTCGGCCGCCGGGCCGAGGCGCGGGCGCGTCGGCGGCGCGTAGTCTGTCCCGGTGGCTGATCTTCTCGTCTGGATCGACTGTGAGATGACCGGGCTCGACCTGCGGCGGGACGCCCTGATCGAGGTCGCCGCGCTCGTCACCGATCCCGACCTCAACGTGCTCGGTGACGGTGTCGACGTGGTGATCCACGCCGACGACGAGGCGCTCGACGGCATGCCGGAGATCGTGCGCACCATGCACGCCAAGTCCGGCCTCACCGAGGAGGTACGCCGCTCCACGGTGACGCTGGCCGAGGCCGAGGACATGGTGCTCGACTACGTGACCAGCTACGTGAAGGATCCGCGTACCGCGCCGTTGTGCGGCAACTCGATCGCCACGGACCGGGGTTTCCTGGCCCGCGACATGACCCGGCTCGACGCCCACCTGCACTACCGGATGATCGACGTGTCCTCGATCAAGGAGCTGTGCCGGCGCTGGTACCCGCGGGTGTACTTCGGGCAGCCGCAGAAGGGCCTGGCACACCGGGCGCTCGCCGACATCCGGGAGAGCATCCGCGAGTTGGAGTACTACCGGCGGACCGTGTTCGTACCGCTGCCCGGGCCGGACGTCGAGGCCGCGAAGGCGATCGCCGCCCAGCTCTGACGCCCGCGCCGAACCCGGTGGACGGGGTCGGCCGTGGTGTGGCTATGATTGGTCCGCGCACCGCCCCGGGTGACCGGAGCGGCGAGCATGGTGGCTGTAGCTCAGTTGGCAGAGCACCGGGTTGTGGTCCCGGTTGTCGTGGGTTCAATTCCCATCAGTCACCCCAACACGAAGCCCCCTCCTCCAGGAGGGGGCTTCGTCGTGTGCGGGTGTCAGGGGGTCGGCTCGACGCTCGGCGTACCGGCGTCCGGCGTGGCGTCGGCGGCCGGCGGCTCGTACGGCAGGGCACTGCCCTTGACGTACTCGTCCCAGCTCATGTTCCAGTCGGTCCAGCCGTTGCCGTTCTGGAGCTTGCGCTCGGTGCCCTTGACGGTGATCGGGTCACCGATGCGGGTGTTGGCGAACAGCCAGTTGCCTTCCTTCATCGAGACGTTGACGCAGCCGTGCGACACGTTCGTGCGGCCCTGCACGCCCTCGGACCAGGGCGCGGCGTGGATGAACTCGCCGCCCCAGGTGAGCCGCTGGGCGTAGTCGATCTCGGTGCGGTAGCCCTCCTCCGGGCCCAGCTCCTCCATGGTGTCGAAGACCGTGTGCCGGAGCTTCTCGATCACCACCATGGTGCCGCTGGAGGAGGGGGTGCTCTTCTTGCCCAGGCTCACCGGGATGGTCTTGACCACCTTGCCGTCGCGGGTGACAGTCATCCGCTTGGTGCGGTTGTCGACAGTCATCACGAACGACGGGCCGATCTTGACGTCGACGCTGAGGTCGGCCCGGCCGTACCAGCCGCCGCCCAGCGGCAGCCCGCCCGCCTGCACCTTGTAGCTGACGGTGCTGTTGGCCTTCCAGAACGTCTTGGGCCGGTAGCGCACCTCGGTCGGGCTCACCCAGTGCCAGATGCCCTCCTGGGCCGGCTTCGAGGTGACTGTCATCCGGCGCTGGATGTCGTCGCGGTAGTCCTCCGGGATGGCCCGGCCGAACTTCACGATCAGCGGCATGGCCACGCCCACGACCTGGTTGTCGCCCAGGAAGCTGGTGACCCGGATCTGCTTGGCCGGCTTCGCCATCGTGGTGAACGTGCTGGTCGCGGTGGCGGGCTTGCCGTCGTCGCCGGTCGCGGTCACGGTCGCCGTGTACGTCTGCCCGTACTCCAGGGCCGCTGACGGCAGCCAGCTCCCGCCGTCCGCCGCGAGCGTGCCGTCGACGACCTTGCCGGCGGCGTCCTTCAGCTCGACGGTGGTGTCCTGCGCGTCCTTCGTGGTGAAGGTGACGGCGGTGGACGCGGGCACGTCCTTGGCGTCGGCGGCGGGCTCGCTGATGGTGGCCGCCGCCTTCGGGGCCTTCTCGCCGCCGTCGCCGCCGCCCTGCCAGCTCGACGGCTTGTCGCCACCGCCGCTGGTGCAGGCGGTCAGGGCCATCGCGGCGGCGAGCAGCCCGGCTGCCAGCGCACGGCGGCGGCCGACGCGTCGGGCGCTCACGCCCCGGATCGGTTCGTCCTGGCCAGCTCGCATGACTCCCTCACAAGGTGATGCCGTTCCCCGTCGTCTCAGGTCAGACGCGCCGGAGCGGGTACGCGTTGCCGGACGTGAAACGGAACACCCCGCCCGGGTGTAACGATTCCGCTGGTGTCCGGCGCTTCGTCGGAGGTGGCGTGTCCGACCACGTTACGCCGGTCAGAACGGCGCCGGCTGCCCGCCCTGCGGAACGGGCAGCGCGCTGCCGGCGACGAACTGCGACCAGCCCATGCTCCACGCCGTCCAGCCGTTACCAGGGGCCAGGCGGCGTTCGGTGCCCTTCACCGTGATCGGGTCGCCCACCATCGTCTTGCCGAACAGCCACCGGCCGTTGGCCATCGACACGTTCACGCAGCCGTGCGAGACGTTGCGGCGCCCCTGCACACCCTCGGACCAGGGCGCGGCGTGGATGTACTCGCCGCCCCAGGTGATCCGCTGGGCGAAGTCGATCTCGGTGACGTAGCGGTTGGCCGGGTCCGGCTCGCTGCGGGTGTCGAAGACGGTGGACTCCTTCTTCTCCATCACCACCATCGTGCCGCTGGAGGAGGGGGTGCTCTTCTTGCCCAGGCTGACCGGCAGCGTACGGATGACCGTGCCGTTCTCGGAGACCGTCATCTGCTTGGTCGCGTTGTCCACGGTCATCTCGAACGCGCGGCCGATCTTGGCGGTGGCGCTGCGGTCGATGTTGCCGTACCGGCCGTTGCTCAGCGGGATCCCGGCGAGCGCCAGCCGGACCGTGATCGTGGTGCCGGTCTTCCAGTACTCCGGCGCGCGGTAGTACGCCTGGGTGCCGTTGTCGACCCAGTGCCAGGCGCCTGGCTGCGGCGGGTCGGTCTGCACGAACATCCGCTTCTGCACCGCGGCCCGGTCCTTCTTCGGGATGCCCGGGGAGAACTCGGCGACCACGGGCATGGCGACCCCGTACGTCTTGCCGCTGAACATGTAGAGGCCGGAGCCGATCATCGACTTGGGCTTGGCCATCGTGGTGAACGTGCTGGTGCCCTGGTAGGTCTGGCCGTCCTTGCCGGCGCCGGTGACAGTGGCGGTGTACTTGGTGCCGTACTTCAGCGCGGCCGACGGCACCCAGCTGGAGCCGTCGCGCCGCATCCGGCCGGCGACGTTGGCGCCGTCGGCGGTGGCGAGCGCCACCTTCGACACGGTGCCGCCGCCGGGGATGCGGGCGCTGATCTCGGTGCTGACCGGCCGGCCGTTCGCGCCGTCGGCCGGGCTCACCGTCAGCGGCGGCGCGGCGGCGCTGTCGCTGGGTGCGACGCTCGGTTCGGGCGCGGAGGACGAGACGCCGCCGACCTGCTGCTGGCCGGGCACGAACTCCGGCTTCTTCCCCTCGTCGCCGCCGCCGCACCCGGTCAGTGCCAGCGACGCCGTCAGGACCAGGGCGCCCACCGTCGCCCCGGCCCGCGCGAACCTGCCCATGCCCACCCCTGTCCTCGCGTGCCTGGCGGACATCGTGCCGTATCGACGCTCCCGCGCCCGCCCCCGCGCCGGATCAGGTGACCGTTTTAGCCGCTTTCGCCGGTTAAGCTCGTCCGAAGGGTGGACCCCGGTATCGGATTGGAACCCGCCTCGGCGGGCGTGCTAATCTTCTTCCCGTTGTCAGAGAGCGCCGCTAGCTCAACTGGCAGAGCAGCGGACTCTTAATCCGCGGGTTCGGGGTTCGAGTCCCTGGCGGCGCACCAACGAGCAAGGCCCTGACCAGGCGTTCCACGCCGGTCGGGGCCTTTTTCGCGTACGTGGGTGCCGGTGCGGCGGGTGATCGGCCGTGAGGCGGGGTGGGGAACCGGCCCGGGGGTGCGCCTTGTGCCGCCGCCCTAAGCTGATCATGGTCGTGCGGCCATGATGGACGGTCGGGCGACGACGATCAGAATGGGAGAAGACATGAAAGCTCTCCGACGGCCGCGGATCCGCAGCCTCGTCGCCGCCACCTCGGTCGCGGGCGCCCTGGTGCTCGGTCTGGGCGCGCCCGCGTACGCGGACTACTCGAGCCCGACCTACTCGACCCTGAAGGCCTGCAACGAAGCCCGACCCAAGTACCAGTCGTCGTGGACGAAGCCGCAGGCGTGCCGCCCCATGTACAACTGGGACGGCACGAAGGTGATCGGGTACGCGTTCCTGGTGATCACCCGGGCCTGATCGGCATCCGCCTGCGGTACCTGACGTCAGGGAGGGATCGTGTCCGCTGAGGCCACCGGCAGCTCGGGCACGATCCTCGTCTGCATCCGGGGCAACTCCGGCTCGGGCAAGAGCAGCATCGCCCGCGAGCTACGACGCCGGCACGGGCGGGGCTGCGCCCTCGTCGAACAGGACTACCTGCGCCGTATCGTCCTGCGCGAACGGGACAAGCCCGGCGGCGTGGCGCCCGCCCTGATCGAGCAGACCGCCCGGTTCGCCCTCGATCACGGCTACCACGTGGTCCTGGAAGGCATCCTGTACACCGGCCGCTACCGCACCATGCTGACCTCGCTGCGGGACGGCCATCGGGGGCGGTCGCTGTTCTGCTACCTGGACGTGTCGCTGGCCGAGACGCTGCGCCGGCATCTGACCCGCCCGCAGGCCGGTGAGTTCACCGCCGAGCAGATGAGCGGTTGGTACGCCGCGTACGACGTCCTGGGCTGGCCCGGCGAACTCGTCCTCCCGGAGACCACCGGCCTGGAACACGCGGTTGAGACCATCGCGGCCGCGGCCGGGCTGCCCCAGAACGGGCGCGACGACGACAGGCGTTAGGCGCGACGTCACTTGCCCTTCCGGTTACTGCAGGGGGCAGTCTGGGGTCATGTTGTCGATCAGCGAGTTCAGCCAGATGTGCCACCTGTCGCCGCAGGCGCTGCGCTTCTACCACGCCGAAGGGCTGCTCGTGCCCGCCGAGATCGACGAACGGACCGGTCACCGCTCGTACGCCTTCGACCAGGTGGAACGGGCCATGCTGATCACGCTGCTGCGGGACACCGGGATGAGCGTAAAGCTCGTCCGGCGTGCCCTCGACGAACCGGACCAGGCGCTCGCCCTGCTCGACCGGCACAGCGACGAGGTCAGCCGGCAACGCCGGGCTCAGGCCGACGCGATCGAGGCGGCACGCGCCGTCTTCGAGGCGCAGCCTGAACCGCGGTTGCGGCACGTGCCGGCCACGACTGTGGTGGCGCGGCTCGTGCCGGGTACACCGCTGGGCCGTGACGCGCAGGAGTGGGACCGGGCCGAGGAGATCATCACGGCGGCGGCGGCCGAACTGGTCGCCACCGTGCGGCAGGCCGGCATCACCTGCCTGGGCGAGCCGTGGCGGACGCCGGCGCTGGAGACGCCGGAACAGGACCGGCGCGTACTCGACGGCACCGGGCCGTTCTGGACGGTCAAGGTCGCGGTGGCGGGCGCCCCGGAGACGCTGCCGTCCCTGCCCGACGACCTGAGCGTGCAGACGCCCGACGCCCACGATGAGTTGTCCATTTTCATGCCGGGCCGCAACACGATGGCCAAGTACTGCACGGTGGTCCTGCGCCTGCTCGACGCCGCCCCCGTTGACGGCGACCGGTTCGTCGACCTGGCGCGTCTTCGCCAGGAGGTCCGCCCCGACGGCGTGCTGAGCAGCGCTCCTGTCGAACGACCACCGGCGTGACCCACCGGGCCGGTCCCTCGGTCAGACGCCCCGGAAGCTGCGGCGGTACGCCTGCGGACTGGTGCCGGTGATCCGCTTGAAGCGGTCCCGGAACGCCGTGGTGGAGCCGAAACCGACCTGGCTGGCCACCCGGTCGACGGGATGGGTGGTGGTCTCCAGCAGGTGCTGAGCCTGGTGCACGCGTACCCGGTGCAGCCACCGCAGCGGGGTGGTGCCGGTCTGGTCCCGGAACCGACGGTTCAGCGTGCGGGTGCTCAGCCCGGCGTGCCGGGCGATGTCGGCGAGGGTCAGCTCACGCCCGGTGTTGTCGAGCATCCAGGCCAGCAGCGGCTCCAGCGTCGCCCCGTCGGGGGCGGGCGGCTCGTGCGTGATGAACTGCGCCTGCCCACCCGCGCGTTCCAGCGGCATGACTGACAGCCGCGCCGCGTCGGCGGCGACGGCGGCGCCGTGGTCGCGCCGGACCAGGTGCAGGCACAGGTCGAGTCCGGCGGCGGCGCCGGCGGAGGTCAGGAACTGGCCGTTGTCGACGTACAGGACGTCGGGGTCGACCCGGACCCGCGGGTGCCGGGCGGCGAGCCGGCCGGTGGCGACCCAGTGCGTGGTGGCCCGATGCCCGTCGAGCAGGCCGGTCGCGGCGAGGGTGAACGCGCCGCCGCAGATCGAGGCGATCCGGGCGCCGTTGGCCGCGGCGGCGCGCAGCGCGTCGAGGACTGCTGCGGGCGTCGCGGCGGCGGGATCGGAGACACCGGGTACGACGACGGTGTCCGCGTCGGCGAGGACGTCCAGGCCGTACGGCACCGCGATGCTGAACGCGCCGGTGGTGACCGTCGGCGTCGCGGCGCAGACGACGACGCGGTACCCGGGGCGGCCGTCGGGCAGGCGGGTGCGGCCGAAGACCTCCATCGGGGTGGCCAGGTCGAACGGCACGACGCTGTCCAGGGCGAGCACGGCCACTGTGTGCATGGCGGGATTCAACCAGTCGGGACCGGGCGGCGCGTGCCGGACGCCGGCCGCCTGAGCCGGTGGTACATGTCCTTGACCGACAGGCCGCCGGTGAGGCACCAGAGCGCGATGACCGGATCGCAGAGCGCGCAGCCGAAGGACGAGTCGTGCAGCGACGGGATGATCGGGGTGCCGCGACGGTGGTGCAGGACGTCCCAGGCCGTGTGCAGAAGCCAGCCCACCCCGATGAAGGTGTACGAGGTGAGCCCGGCGTAGCCCACCACCAGCAGTAGGGCGCAGAACGCCAGTTCCCACAGCCCGAACCCGCCACCGCTGATGTAGGCGGCCCCGGCGCCGGTGACGACGAGCGCGTTCAGCCGCCGCCGGTGGGGCTCGGGCACGAGGGAGTTGAGCCCGGCGTAGACCAGCCCGATCACGACCGGCATGACATAGCGAAGCACGACCCAGCCCCGTTTCCGTTCGCGGAAAAGCGTGTCGGGACGGAGCCTAGGAAGGCCGGTTGCCGGCGACGAGAGGCGAAAATGCCAGGATCCGCCGGATTCTCGCCACGCCGGTGCCGACGGTCAGCGGTCCGCGTCCTGCTCGGCGAGCCGCTTGAGGTTCAGCAACTGCCGGCGCGCCATCACCAGGTCTCCGAGGCATCCACCGAGGGCGATCACCGGGTTCGCCCGCATCACGACTTTGAGCAGCAAGCGGGTCGTGTTCCCGGCGTCCGGCACCAGGACGTACGACAGGACCGCGCCCATGATCCGACCGGTGAGGTGACGCCCCGGCTCGACCGCGAGGATCCGGCCCCGTCGCCGGCCGCCCGCGGTGGTGAACGGCTCGCCGACCACCGGCTCGGGAAGGCCCACCAGCAGTTGCGGTGAGCGGCGGCCGAGGTTGTCGATCCAGTCGTACGAGTAGGGCGCGAGCCGGATCTGGCCGACCCACTGCCACACGGCCGCCGGTGGCGCGTCCACGCTCACCCCGCGCCACGCCCGCAACGTGGGCGCGGGCACGAAGTCGTCGCACGGGTAGCGGCGCAGCGTCTCGCCGTCCGACACGCCCCACCGGTCACCGAGCATCGGCCCGGCCCAGCACGAGCGTGGTCCGCAGGTCGAGCACGACGGTGCCGCCGAAGTCGTCCACCAGCCGGTCCAGGGCGGCGATCCCGCGTCGCTGCTGCTCCGGGGTCCGGGACAGGTACGGCCCGAACGTGCGCATCAGCGCCAGATACCGCTCCTTGTCCAGCGGCAGCTCCCGCCGGATCACCTCGCGGCGTACGTCGTCGAACTGCCCGCTGTCGAGGAGGTCCCGGTGGAACCAGTCGACGGGCCGTTCCCGCACGGTGGGGTCGACGGATCGCAGCGCGGCCCGGACGGCGTCCCGCTGGGCGGCGTCCGCGTAGTCGTAGCGGTGCCCGAACACGGCGAGCGTGCCGCCGGGCGCCAGGGCGCGCCGGGCCAGGGCGTTGCGGGTGGCCGGGTCCAGCCAGTGCCAGGCCATCGCGCAGCCGAGCACGTCCACCCCGCCCGAGGGCGGCGACCATCGCTCGAACGTCGTTGTCTCGACACGGGCGTCCGGAAACCGCTCGACCAGCCGGGCCGCCATCCGCGCGTCGGGCTCCACGCAGGTCAGGGGCGCACCGAGGCGGGCCAGCACCTCGGTGCCCTTCCCGGTGCCCGCGCCCACCTCGACGACTGACGCCGGCGTGCCCCGATGGTAGGCGAGGATCGACTCGGCGATCTCCGGCGGATACCCGGGCCGCGCGCGCTCGTACAGGTCGGCCACCGTGCCGAAGACATTCATCACCAGCAGGATACGGCTCCGACCGGTCCCCGACAGACCGCGACGAAACCGGCCACCCCGCCCCTACAGTCCGCACCATGAGGTGGACCCTGCGGCTGGCGGCAGCGCTCGGCGTACTCGCGACAGCTCTGGCGACCGGGGCGGCGAGCGGCGCCGCGGCGCCCGCCGACGGCGGCCTCGGCCTGGCCCTGCGGTCCGGCCAGGCCGACTACCGCGCCGGGGACCAGGTCCGTCTCGACCTCACCGTCACGAACACCACCGGCGCGGCGTGCGCGCTCGCCACCCGCGCCGTCGGCACCGTGCAGGTCACCGGGGTACGCCGGGACGGGCGTGACCTCACGCCGACGCTCGCCCGCAGCTTCTTCGAGGACGGGATCGGCGCTCCCGCCACCGCCGGACTGACCACAGTGGAGAGGCGCGCGACCGCCACCGTGGCGTTGACCGGGGTACGGCTGCACGACGGCGACGTCGTGCTCCGCTCGGTGGCCGCCACCCCGGACGGCGGTGGGCTGGACACGCTCTGGCCGGTCGGCGCACCCGGCCGGTACGAGGTGACCGCGGGCTACGTGACGCTGCCGATGACCGGCGCGGCGGATCTGTGCGCGGGCGCGACGGCGCTGCGGACCACCACGTTCACCGTGTCCGACGACGGCGGGACCGGCCTCCGCCGGCTCTGGGTGGTGGCCGGGGGAGCGCTGGCGCTGCTCGCCGTCGCGCTGGTCGTACTGCTGCTGGTGCGCCGACGACGCCGGCCGACCGCCGCCGTGGTGCTGCTGCTGGTAGCAGTCGGCGCGCTCGTCGGCGGTGGCGCCCGGCCGGCGCGGGCCGACTACGGCGTCGACCCGACCGCCGGGGTGCCGGTCAGCGGCGTCGACTTCCAGGCGGCTGTCGACGGCTGCCTGGCCGGGTTCGCGCTACCCGGCGGCGACCCGTCCGGCCTGCTGCCCCGCCTGCGCGACAAGAAGAGTCCCCGGGAACGGATCATCCCGACGACAGGTGGCTCCGGCGCGTTCGAGACGCCGCAGAGCGCCGACGGCAAGGGCTCCTCGACCGTCACGTGGAACCCGACCTCCACCGACCCGTACGGCGACGGCGTGGCCCGCGACCCCTGCGCCGCGCTCTACCACGAGCTGAACCACGCCGACGACATCTCCCGGGACGCCGTGCCGCAGGGCGAGTGCGGCGGCACCGGCATCCGTACCGCCGAGGTCAAGGCGACGCTCGCGGAGAACCGCTACCGGGCGGCGAAGGGGTTGCCGCCGCGCACCGAGTACGACGGGAAGACGCTGCCGAAGAACCTCGACGAGTGCAAGAAGCCGGCCAAGAAGACGCCGCCGCCGAAGGGGCCGGTGAAGCTCTGCGAGGACGGCGCGGACTGTGGCGGCAGCAACGGCGATCCGCACCTGGTCACGTTCGACCGGGTCGCCTACGACTTCCAGGCCGTGGGCGAGTTCACGCTGGTCGCCTCCACCGGCGGTGACCCGCTGGAGGTGCAGGTCCGGCAGACCCCGATGGCCGGCACGCGTACCGCCTCGGTCAACTCGGCAGTCGCGTTCCGGGTCGGCGCGCACCGCGTCGCGCTCACCCTCACCGACGGCGGCACCCGCGTGCACGTCGACGGCGCGCCACCGGCCACGCCGGACCGCACCGACCTGGCCGGCGGCGGCACCCTCACCCGCCGCCCGTCGGACACCGGCCCCACCGACGGGTACGACGTGACGTGGCCGGACGGGTCCGCGGCGGCGGTGGACCAGATCGGCAGCTACGGCTACCGGATCCTGGTGCGGCTGGCCGACGGCCGGGCCGGGAAGGTACGCGGCCTGCTCGGCGACTTCGACGGCGACCCCGCCGACGACATCACGCCCGCCTCCGGGGCGGCGCTGGTCCAGCCCGTGCCTTTCGCGAAGCTCTATCCCGCGTACGCGGACAGCTGGCGGATCGCCCCCGACCGCTCGCTGCTGCACTACGACGACGGGCAGGACACCGGCACGTTCACCGACCGCGCGTTCCCGGAACGGGAGTTCACCGTCGGCGACCTCGACCCGGCCCGGCGCGCGGCGGCCGACCAGATCTGCCGCTGGGCCGGTGTCACGGCACCCGCCCAGCTCGCCGAGTGCGTCTTCGACGTCGCGGTCAGCGGCCGCCCCGAGTTCGCCGTCGCAGGGGCCAGCACCGAACGGGTCGCGCCGCCGGCCGCCACCCCGATCACCGCCGTACCCGTCGCCACCGCCACGCTCGCCCCCGGCGGCGAGCCGCTGACGTTCGCCGCCCGCGCCGGGGACGCCGTCTTCGTCGACACCACCGCACCGGGCATCGGCGACCGCTGCTCGCCGTACGTGCTCACCGACCCGGGCGGCCGGGAGATCGCCAGCGGCTGCAACATCAACGGCGCCGGGTACGTCGACCGCGTCGACCTCACCGCCACCGGCACGTACGCGCTGAGCGTCGCTGCCGCACCCGGTGACACCGGCCGCGCCGCCGTGCGGGTGTACAAAGCCCGGGACAGCGAGGGCACGCTGCAGCCGAACGGCCCGGCGGTCACCGCGACAGTGGAGCAACCCGGCGCGCGGGCGCGCTACCGGTTCACCGCCCGCGCAGGTGAGCGCGTCTACGTGGAGGTGCCGACGAGCAGCCTCACCGACCAGTGCTCCCCGCTGGAACTGCGGGACGCCGACGGGCGGCTGCTGCGCAGCGGCTGCGTGATCAACGGCGTCGGCGAGGTCGACGGCACGGTGCTGCCCACCGACGGGACGTACACAGTGGTGGTCGACCCGAACGAACGCGGCACCGGCACGACCACGCTGCGGGTGGTCACCGGCCGGGACCGGGAGGCGGCGATCACGCTCGGCGGGCCGCCTGTCGTCGCCGTCGTGGACCGGCCCGGTGCTGTCACCGGCTACCGGTTCACCGCCGCGGCCGGCACGTCGGTGACGGTGAGCGCCACCGCCTCCGACCTGCCCGACCAGTGCGGCGTGCTGGCGCTGCGCGCGCCCGACGGCAGCACCGTCGCCACCGGCTGCGTGATCAACGGAGCCGGTGAACTCGGGCCGGCGGTGTTGCCGGCCTCGGGGGCGTACACCCTGGTGGTGGACCCGTCCGGGGCCGCAACCGGGCAGGTCACGCTGGCGTTGCGGTGAGGCCGACCCTGCTTCTCCGGGGTGGCGGGCGGGCGTGCTAACGTCTCGTCCCGTTGTCAGCGAGCGCCGCTAGCTCAACTGGCAGAGCAGCGGACTCTTAATCCGCGGGTTCGGGGTTCGAGTCCCTGGCGGCGCACCGACGATTAAGGCCCTGACCTGGTGGTTCCCACTGGGTTGGGGCCTTTCTCGTATCTGCTGACCGGTGGTGGGACCGGCCGCCCTGCCGCACCAGGTGGTGGTGCGTGACGGCCGCGATTTCGGACTCGGAGTACAACGCCTCTGCTGTCGAGGAGCAGGGCCGGCGTGTTCCTTCGTGCGCGGTAAGCGCTTCGTGGCGAACGCCACCACCTGACGGCGTCCGCCAATTCCTTGGCGAGGGTGGGGTGTAGGGCAATTTCACTCTTGGCAACCAGCGCGTGGAACTCCCCAGCGACTTTACGGATGCTGTCAAGTGGCTGCTAGGCTGGGGCGCGAGCGCGGAGGTGCACTGTGAACGGCGAACCGGCAGCTGGCAACGATCTCGTGGACGGCAGGCCCGCGTGGGGCGAGGTGTCGACCGCAGTTCACGTGGCCATCGTCCGTCAGCTCGTGCGCGACGTCGGGGCGCGCCTCCTCGATCCGCTGGACCGGCTGCTGGGGACGGCCGGCGACGATCCGCCCGTGTCCTCGGTGCTCCGCGGCCAGCTGGAGATCGCCGCCGAGGTGTGGGCGGCGCAGGTGCTCGGCCCGGACGAACGGCTCGCCGCCGAGACTGCTCGACGCCTGACCGCCGAGATCTACCAGTCCGGCGACGTCTTCGCGCCGCCGTTCGAGTGGTGGCGCACGCCCTTCGGGGCGCTCGTGGCGCGCCGGTTCGGTCATCCGGCCGCCGAGGCGGTCTCGCTCACGGTGGCGAGCGCGATGCTCGGCATCACCCGGCAGGGCGTCCATGATCTTGTAAAGCGCGGCAAGCTGCGGCGGGACGAGGCGAGCGGCGGCGTCCTGGTGAGTTCGGTCCGGGACCGCCTCACGCAGTTGTCGGAAGTCTTGTCCTCCGAGCGCTGATGGGATCTGGATGGCATTGACGGGACTTCACCCGGAATTCTCCGGAGATGATTGGGGCCGCCGAGCTACGGCTGTTCTTGAAGCCGATCGGACCGTCGAGAAAGCGACGCCTCTGATTCGTTTCCCCTTCCCCGGTGAATCGTCTGCGACGATGTTCGTCAAAGATGAGTCGGCGCGGCCCACCGGAAGTGTCAAATACCGCTTCGCCCGAAGCCTCTTCCTGCACGCGCTCTCCCGGGGCGTCATCCGTCGGGGGACGCAGTTGGTGGAGGCGACCAGCGGGAACATGGCGGTCGCGGAGGCGCACTTCGCCCGGGTGCTGGGGCTGCCGTTCACCGCGGTCGTGCCCGGTAAGTCGTCGCCGGACCGCATCGCCCGGATCGTCGCGCAGGGCGGGACCGCCCACCGGGTCGATCCGCCGCTGGCCGTGTACGAGAACGCCGAGCGGCTAGCCGGCCAGTCGAACGGGTACTACCTGGACTGCCTGTCCACGCTCGGGCCGGCCATCGACGCAGACCTCGACGACGGCGTGCCCGGCCTGCCCGACGAGATCCTGCGCGACTTCGCGGCCCAGGGCCGTCCGGAGCCCGCGTGGATCGTGACCGGCGCCGGCACCGGGGCCACCTCGCGGGCGATCGGCCGCTACCTGCGGCGGCACGGGCACGCCACCCGGCTGGCGGTCGTCGACGCGGAGAACTCGGCGTATTTCCCCGGCTGGGCCACCGGGTGCCGCGACTATGCGACCGGAATGCCGTCGCGCATCGAGGGCATCGGGCGGCCGCGGATGGAGCCGGCCTTCGATCCCGACGTCGTCGACCTGGTCATCCCGGTGCCGGACGTGTCGAGCGTGGCCGCCATGCGATATCTCGCCACGGCAGGCGGCGTGGCGGCCGGACCGTCCACCGGCGCCTGTCTCTGGGGCGCGTGTCACCTGGTGAACCGTATGAGTCAGGCGGGCGAGTCGGGTGCGGTGGTCATCGTGGCGGCCGACGGTGCCGAGCCGTACCGTCGCTCCTACTACGACGACGAGTGGGTCGCCGGAAAGCGCTGGGACCTCACCGAGCCCACGTTGCGCCTGGAGCGCTTCATGCGGACCGGCGACTGGGAAGCTCCCCGATGAGACCGGCGCCCGCGCCGGTCCGCTGAATGTTCGCTGGAGGAGGCTTCCGCACGGGAAGCCCTGGCGAAGGAGACGGGCGAGGCGTCGAGAGGACTGCCACCATGAGGCGCCCCGGTCCGCCCAGCGGACCGGGGCGCTCGACGTCCGACGCGGCCGGTCTGGTTCGCGCCGGCATGTGACAGGCCCTTCAGTAGTCGATGTTGATGGCGGCGACCTGGCGGCTGCCGTTGAAGACGATCGCCGGGCCGGCGAAGCGGGAACTGGCGTACGTCAGCGCCGTCTTGTGGCCGGGACTGTTGAACCAGGCCTCGATCATCTGCTCCGGCGAGGAGTTGCCCGACGAGGCGAACAGGACCTCGTGCCCGCAGTGCTGCAGGCCACTCCCGTTCAGGTTCTGCCGTACGCAGGATTCCGCGGCCCGGTGCTGCGCCGTGCCGAGCTTGACCTCGTTCAGCCCGAGCGCGCGACGCCGCTCGTTGAGCAGCACCAGCAGGCGCCGCTCCGCTGCTGACAGGCCGGTGGACGTGGCGGTGGACTTGGTTGACGACGACGGGGTCGGCTTCGGCGACTTGCTGGGCTTCACCGACCGGCTGGGGGTGGGGCTCGGGCGCGCGGCGGTCGAGGAC
>NZ_WBKS01000100.1:0-22494 GCF_008868145.1 Micromonospora sp. AMSO1212t | reverse complement strand
TCCTGCCAGGTGCCGCCGTCCTGGCCGGGGGAAGCCGTCCTGACCCGGCGCGCCGCCCGGCACGGTGCCGCCGTCCTGGCCGGTGCCGCCGGGCGCGCCCGGAGCCGAACCACCAACAGGGAATCCGGGGAACCCACCGGCGTTCGCCCCGCCGTTCTGGCCGGTGCCGTTCGGGCCACCCGGGAAGCCCGGGAACTGCCCGCCGCCCGGACCACCGGGGAACTGTCCGTTCGCGCGACCGCCCGGCATCCGCCCGCCCGGTCCACCGGGGCCGCCGAAGCCGCCCGCTCCGGCCGGCCCGGCGCTCGGGATCGAGCCGGAGTGCGGGGTGACAGCCGTCTGCATCGCGTACGCGGCCGGCCCGGCCAGCGCCACCGCGATCCCGGCGACGGACACCACCGGCACGACCCACCGCACAACCCGCCCGGCAAACCCGGCCCTGCGCCCCGCCGTCGCCCCCGCCTCGGAGTTGACCAAGGAGTTTGCGTCACCCTGAACGCCGCTTCCGGACACAAACTCCTTGATCACCGGGGCAGACGGGGAGGGCGGGACGGTCCGGTGGGTGAGGAACGCCGAGACGGCCAGGAGGGCGGCTGTGGTCAGGCCGAGGGCCAGCACCGTGGGGCGCAGCCAGGGGTGCCAGTCGGGGGTGCGGCCGAGGAGATGCCAGGACCACCAGGCGGTGACCGCCAGCGTGCCGGCCAGGACCAGCGTGGCGGCGAACCGGCGCCACCGGACCGGCGCGGAGCGGGCCCGCCACAGCAGGGTGGTCCCGATGCCGACCAGCGCGCCGACCGCCGGGGCCAGGGCGACCGTGTAGTAGGCGTGGAAGATCCCGGACATGAAGCTGAAGATCAGGCCGGTGACCAGCAGCCAGCCGCCCCACAGCAGCAGGCCGGCCCGGGTGCGGTCGGTACGCGGCGCCCGGCCGGCCAGCCACAGCCCCGCGACCAGCAGGATCAGCGCGGCCGGCAGCAGCCAGGAGATCTGCCCGCCGACCTCGGTGTCGAACATCCGCAGCAGCCCCGCCTGACCGGAGAACGGTCCGCCGCCGGGCCGTCCGCCACCGCCGACGCTGCCCACCTCGTCGCCGGTGATGCGGCCCAGGCCGTTGTAGCCGAGCGTCAGCTCCAGGATGCTGTTGTTCTGCGAGCCGCCGATGTAGGGGCGGGCGCTCACCGGCATGAGCTCGACGATCGCCACCCACCAGCCGGCGGAGACGACCACGGCCAGCCCGGCGAGCAGGAGCCGGCGGATCCGCCGTCCGAGGCCGGTCGGCGCGGCCAGCAGGTAGACCCCGGCGAAGACCGGGATCACCAGGAACGCCTGGAGCATCTTGGTGAGGAAGCCGAAGCCGACGAGCACGCCGGTCAGCGCGATCCACCGGGTGCTCCCCGTCTCGACCGCCCGCACCGTCGCGTACGCGGCGGCGACCAGCAGGAACACCAGCAGCGCGTCCGGGTTGTTGAACCGGAACATCAGCGTCGCCACCGGGGTGAGCGCGAGCACCGCGCCGGCGAGCAGTCCGGCGGCGGGGCCGTACCAGCGGCGGACGGTCGCGTACAGCACGCCGACCGAGGCGACGCCGAGCAGCGCCTGCGGCACCAGGATCGACCAGCCGCTCAGACCGAAGATCCGCACCGAGAGCGCCATCAGCCAGAGCGACGCCGGAGTCTTGTCCACGGTGATCGAGTTGGCCGCGTCGGACGAGCCGTAGAGGAACGCCGTCCAGTTCTGCGAGCCGGCCTGCACGGCGGCCGAGTAGAACGCGTTGGCCCACCCGGAGGCGCCCAGTCCCCACAGGTAGAGCAGCGCGGTCACGACCAGCAGGCCGACCAGAGCGGGCCGGGCCCAGCGCGGATCGGGGCCGCTGCGGGTCTCCGGGGGTGCGGCCACGGGGGCCGGCTCGGCACCGGGTGGTGCGGCCGCGGGCGCGGTCGGCAGGCTCTCGGTTCTGTCCATGCCGGCAAGCCTCGGCGGGTCCGCTGGCCCGCTCCCATGAGCGGCCTATGCGTCGGCTGTGGATCCCGGCAGCCAGACCGTGAACGCGGTGTGGCCGGGCCGGCTGACCACGTCGACCCGGCCGTGGTGCGCCTCCACCACGGCGGCGACGATGGCCAGGCCCAGGCCGGTGCTGCCCTGCGCGCGGGAGCGGGAACTGTCGCCGCGCGCGAACCGCTCGAAGACCTCCGGCTGCAACTGCTCCGGGATGCCCGGCCCGTCGTCGGTGACGCGCAGCTCGACGCCGCCGGGCGCGGGCGCGAGCCGGACGGTGACGGTGGTGCCGGCCGGGGTGTGCACGCGCGCGTTCGCCAGCAGGTTCGCCAGCACCTGGTGCAGCCGGTGGGCGTCGCCGGTGACGGTGAGCGGCTCGTCGGGCAGGTCGAGTTGCCAGCGGTGGCCGGGCCCGGCGACGTGCGCGTCGCTGACCGCGTTCACCGCCATGGCGGTCAGGTCGACCGGCTCGGCGGCGAGCGGGCGTCCGGAGTCCAGCCGGGCCAGCAGCAGCAGGTCGTCGACGAGACTCGTCATCCGGGTGCTCTCCGACTCGACGCGGCGCAGCGCGTGCGCCACGTCGGGCGGCACCTCCTGGCGGCCCCGGCGGGCCACCTCGGCGTACCCGCGAATGGCGGCCAGCGGGGTGCGCAGCTCGTGGCTGGCGTCGGCGACGAACTGGCGTACCCGGGTCTCGCTGGCCTGCCGGGCGGCGAGCGCGGCGGCGACGTGGCCGAGCATCCGGTTGAGCGCGCCGCCGACCTGCCCGACCTCGGTGCGGGGGTCGGTGTCGGCGGCCGGTACCCGCACGGACAGGGCGACCTCGCCGCGGTCCAGCGGCAGTTCGGTGACCCGGGCGGCGGTGGCGGCGACGCGGTTGAGCGGCCGCAGCGTGACACGGACGATGAGCATGCCGAGGGCGCCGGCGATGACCAGCCCGGCGCCGATCACCCCGGCCTGCGCGACGAGCATCCACATGACGGTGTCGTCGACCTGGGCCAGCGGGATCGCGAGGACCAGCACGTCGCCGTCGCCGCGCGGCGACGGCAGCGCGATCGCGCGGTAGTCCCCGCGGTCGCCGACGACGACTGTGTGCGGGCGGTCACCGACGGGTACGCGGGCCAGCGCGGTCAGGTCGGCGGCGGGCACCTCCTCGCTGCCGCCGCTCTCGGAGCGGACCCGGCCGGCGGGTTCGGCGGCGGCGGGCACCCGGACCGCGATCGAGCCGGGCGGGAAGCCGCCCGGGGGGTCCGGCGCCACCTCGTCGGGGTCCGGCGGGGTGGGCCGCTGGTCCGGGCGCGGCGGGTCGGTGCCGCGGCGGGCCCAGCGTTCGAAGTCGGCGGGCCGCCGGTCGCCGAAGGTGAGCTGGTTGTCGATCTGGTCGACCAGGAAGTGTCGCAGCGCCACAGTGGTCAGGCCGCCGATGCCGACGCTCACCAGCGCGAGCAGCGCCACCACGGAGAGCACCAGCCGGCGGCGCAGCGACCAGCCGGCCAGGCGGCGCCGCAGCCGGCCGCGCCTGTCACTCGGCGGGCTTGAGGACATAGCCCGCCCCGCGCAGGGTGTGGATCATGGGCGCTCGGCCCGCGTCGATCTTCTTGCGCAGGTACGAGATGTACAGCTCGACCACGTTGGCCTGGCCACCGAAGTCGTAGTTCCACACCCGGTCGAGGATCTGCGCCTTGCTGAGCACGCGGCGCGGGTTGCGCATGAGGTAGCGCAGCAGCTCGAACTCGGTGGCGGTGAGCGTGATCAGGTCGTCGCCGCGGCGTACCTCGTGGCTGTCCTCGTCGAGGGTGAGGTCGCCGACGGTGAGCACCGCCTCCTGGCGGGCGGCGACCGCGAAGCCGGAGCGACGCAGCAGCGCGCGCAGCCGGGCGATCACCTCCTCCAGGCTGAACGGCTTGGTGACGTAGTCGTCGCCGCCGACGGTGAGCCCGGCGACGCGTTCCTCCACCGCGTCGCGGGCGGTGAGGAACAGCACCGGCACGCTCGGGAACTGCTCGCGCAGGCGGCGCAGCACCTGGAAGCCGTCCAGGTCGGGCAGCATCACGTCGAGCACCACGGCGTCCGGGCGGAACTGGCGGGCGGTGGTGACCGCCGCCATGCCGCTCAAGGCGGTGGCGACCTGCCAGCCCTCGTACCGCAGGGCCATCGAGAGCAGGTCGGTGAGCGTCGGCTCGTCGTCGACGACGAGCACCCGCACCGGTTCGCCGTCCGGTCGGCGCAGCTCGATGCGACCCTGCGCGGCCTGCGCGTTCATGACCATGCCCCCATCGTGGGCCGACCCGCTGTCGCCGGGCTGTCCCGATCCTGTGTACCAGCTGTGCGCGCCGTACGGTGGCGATCCGGGCAGGTCCGGACGGGTCTTCCGCAACGGGGCTACCCGGTGGTAACTTCCCGGCATGTCCATCGATGGTCGTGTTTCCGGCCGGTTGGCCGGCAAGGTGGTGCTGGTGACCGGCGCGGCCCGGGGCATCGGCGAGCACACCGCCCGCCTCGCCGCGGCCCGCGGCGCCCGGTTGTCCCTCGTGGGGCTGGAACCCGACCGGCTCGCCGCGCTCGCCGCCGAACTGGGCCCGGGGCACGCCTGGTTCGCCGCCGACGTCACCGACCAGGACGCCCTCGCGGCGGCGGTGGGCGGCACACTGGCGGCGCTGGGCGGGATCGACGCGGTGGTCGCGAACGCCGGTGTGGCCAACCGCGGCACGATCGCCGTCGGCGACGTCGAGGCGCTGGTGCGTACCGTCGAGGTCAACCTGATCGGGGTGATGCGCACCGCGGCGGCGACCGTTCCCGCGCTCGTCGACCGGGGCGGCTACCTGCTGATCGTCTCCTCGGCCGCGGCGTTCGCCGCGCTGCCCGGCATGGCCGCCTACTGCGCCTCCAAGGCCGGCGTCGAGCAGTTCGGCAACGCGGTCCGCCTCGAACTGGCGCACCGGGGCGTGGCGGTGGGCACCGCCCATCCGTCGTGGGTGGACACCGACCTGGTCCGCGAGGCGCGCGCCGACCTGCCGGCCTTCGAGGCGGCGCTGGCGAAGCTGCCCTGGCCGCTGCGGCGCACCACCACGGTGGCCGAGTGCGCCGAGGCGTTCGTCCGGGCGATCGAGCGCCGCAGCCGCCGGGTGTACGTGCCGCGCGCCGTGGCCGGCGTGCAGGCGATGCGATCGGTGCTGGTCAGCCCGCTGGCCGACCGGCTGGTGGGCCGGACCGCCCGGGCCACCGTGCCGCTGATCGAGGAGCAGTCCCGGGCGCTGGGCCGGGGCTTCGGCGCCAGCACGCCGCAGGGGCGGCCGTGACCACGGCGGTGGAGGTCGTCTACGAGCGGCGCGGCGCCGGGCCCGCGCTGGTGCTGCTGCACGGCATCGGTCACCACTGGGCCGCCTGGCGGCCGGTGCTGGACCGCCTCGCCGAGGCGCACGACGTGATCGCCGTCGACATGCCGGGCTTCGGCCGCTCCCCGGTGCCCGCCGCCGGGCTGCCCGCCGACATGCCCGGGCTGGCCGCGGCCATGGTCGAGCTGTTCGGCGCGTTCGGGCTGGAACGCCCGCACGTCGCGGGCAACAGCCTCGGCGGCGCGATCGCGCTGGAACTGGCCGCGCTCGGCGCCGTCTCCTCGGCCACCGCGCTGTCGCCGGCCGGGTTCTGCACCGCGCGCGAACTGCGCTGGGCGCTGACCGTGCTCTCCCTGCACCGCAACGCGGCCCGGCTGCCCGAACCGGTGCTGCGCCGCCTGTTCGCCGCGCCCGCGCTGCGGATGCTGGCGATGGGCATGATCCTGGCCCGGCCCAACCGGATGGCGCTCGACGACGCGGTCGCCGACGCCCGCGCGCTGCGCCAGGCGCGGGCGTTCCGCGCCGTCGCGCGCGCCGGAAGGGGGTACGCCTACGCGGGCGCCCCGACCGTGCCGGTGACGGTCGCGTGGGGTACGCGGGACCGGATCCTGCCGTACCGGCAGGCGGCGCTGGCGCGTACCCGGCTGCCCGCCGCGCGGCACCTGGACCTGCCCGGCTGCGGGCACGTGCCGATGCACGACGACCCCGAGCTGGTCGCCTCGGTCATCCTCGGCACCACAGGTGTCCGGCCGGCCTGACGCCTCGCGTCCCACCGTTGCGCGCCCTCACTCGGTCGCGCCGAACGGGAACGTGTGCACGTACCGCATCGTCCAGCCACCCGGCGAGGCGTGGTCGTCGCGCTCGTAGAGGTGGTCGGCCACCCCATCGGCCGGTTCCTCCGGATGACGCAGGACCCACCGGGGCGGCGGCGCGCCGTCCGGCCCGGCGGGAAGGTCCCGGGTCAGCTCGTCGGCCGGCCCGCCGACGAACCGTACGCGCACCACGGCCACCGCTGCCTCCGTCCGTCGACGCCCTCGCCGCGAAGCTACCCCGCCGCGGCGCGCACCCTCGGCGGTTTGCACAGCTCCGGGGCCGGGTAGCGGGACCGGGGGGCACCGGACGAGGCGAGGAGTGGGCGATGAGGACGCTGGGCGGGCGGTACGAGCTCGAACAGCGGGCCGGCCTGGGTGGCATGTCGGAGGTGTGGCGCGCGCACGACCGCGTGCTGGACCGGACCGTCGCGGTGAAGCTCATCTCGCCCACGCTGGACGGCGACGCCGGCTCGGTGGAACGCATCCGGGCCGAGGCGCGTTCGGCGGCCCGGCTGGTGCACCCGAACGTCGCGAGCGTCCACGACTTCGGCACCGCGACGCTGCCGGACGGGCGGCCGGTGCCGTACATCGTGATGGAACTGGCCGAGGGCGAGACGCTCGCCGCGCACCTGCGCAACGGGCCGCTGGACTGGCGGATCGCGGTACGGGTCTGCGCCGAGGTGTGCGCCGCGCTCGCCGCCGCGCACGCGCACGGCATCGTGCACCGGGACGTGAAGCCCGCGAACGTGATCCTCACCCCGTGCGGGGTGAAGGTGCTCGACTTCGGCATCGCCACCCCCGCCGGCGCGACCGACCACACACCGGACGACGTGGTGGTGGGCACCCCGGCGTACCTGGCGCCGGAACAGTTCGACCGGCAGCCCGCCACCCCGGCCGCCGACATGTACGCCCTCGGCGTGCTGCTGTACTACTGCCTCACGGGCGTGCTGCCGTACGAGGCGGGCAGCACCACCCAGCTGCTCGGGTCGCGCCGCCGTCGCCGCCCGCCCCGCCCGCTGCCCGAGGTTCCCGGCCTGCCGGGCGAGGTGGCCGAGCTGTGCCGGCGCTGCCTCGACACCGACCCGTGCGCCCGGCCGACCAGCCCGATGGCCGCGTTGCTGCTGGCCGAGGCCGTGGACGCCCGGATCTACGTGCCGATGACCGCGGTGCTGCCCCGGCAGCGCGCGCCGCAGGTGTCGCCGTGGACCAGCCGGGCCGCCGCCGAGGCCACCGAGGCGATGGCCGTCGACGCCGCGCCGAGCGGCCGGGTCGGCTGAGCGCTCCTACTGCCTGCCCGGGCGCGGTTTCGCCGCTCGGGGTCCGGGAACGCGGTCCGGTGAGTGACGGGAGGAACGCGATGCCGGATCCGAGTTCCTGGCTGGCCGAGACGGCCACGGCGACCGCAGCGGGCGGTCACGTACGCACCGACGACGGCGGGCTCTCCTCCGCCCTGGCGTCCCCGCTGGCGCCGCACTGCACCGGCCTGACGCCGGAGCAGCTCCTGGCCGCGGCGTTCGCCTCCTGCCTGCACCACGCGGCGGTAGAGGCGGCCGGGGAGATCACCGACGAGGCGCACACCGTGCAGGTGACCGCCGAGGCGAAGCTGGGCCGCGACGACGACGGCCGTTACCGGGCCGACGTGCACGCCGAGATCTCCTCGGCGGGACTGACCCGGGACCAGCTGGCCGACCTGGTCGCGTACGCCGACCGGCTCTGGCCGTTCTCCAGCGGCGACCCGAGCCGGCACCGGCTCACGGTGACCCCGGCCGAGAACGGCCGGCACTGAGAGGTCACCAGCGGAAGCCGGCGGTCACCGCGCGGTGGTCGCTGTCCGGGGTGCGCAGCACCCCGGCGGCGGTCGGCGTGAGTCCCCGGTAGAGGACGTGGTCCGGCCGGGTGACGGGTAGCTCCGCCGGCCAGGTGAACCCGAATCCCTGCCCGGCCTCGGCCTGGGCGTCGCCGAGCAGCCGGGTCAGCGGGTCGAAGACCCGGTCGGTGGTGGCGGTGTTCAGGTCGCCGAGCACGACCAGCCGGTCGGCCGGGTCGGCGCGCACGGCGTCGGCGAGCGCGGCGACGGTCTGGTCCCGGGTGGCGGTGTGCCCGGCCCGTGCGGAGCCGAGGTGGACCACGTACACGGTCAGGTCGCCCCTGGGTGCGGCGACCACGGCCCGCAGCGCGCGGTCCCAGCCCAGGCCGGTGTCGACGCCGTGCGCCTCCCGGATCGGCCATCGGCTCCACAGCGCGACCGTCGACACCACCGCCCGGTGCGGGTAGCGCTCGGCCAGCACGGGCGCCACCCGGTCGCCGTCGGCGACCTCCTGGAGCCCGATCAGGTCCGGGGCGTCGCCGGTGAGCGCGCCGACCGTGGCGGCCGGGTCGGGGTTGCCCACACGCAGGTTCTGGCTGACCACGCGGACCGCGGCGCCGTCCGCGCCCGCGGCCGGGGGCAGCCACGCGCGGCCGTAGAGCGTGCCCCAGACCAGGGCCGGCAGCAGCACCGCCAGCAGCGCCGGCCGGGAGCGGCGCAGCAGCGCCGCGAGCGCGAGCAGCGGTACGGCGATCCCGAGCAGCGGGGTGACGCTGTCCAGCAGGCTGCCCAGGCCGTGGACGTTCGGCACCGCCCGGTGCCCGGCCAGCAGCAGCGCGAGCAGCACGGCGCACACCACGAGGAGCGTGCCGCGCCGGCTGCGGGGGCCGGGCGGGCGCTCGTCGACCATCCGCTCCGTCACCGTCGGAATCGTATCGAGCGCCCGGGCCGCCGCGCGGCGGCCTCACCATGATCCACAGCCGGCGGGCCGGGAGACGTCGGATAGCGAGCAGTCGATCCCGGCGGTCGGCGGAGCGCTGCCAGAGGCAGGCCGTCCGACCAGGGCATCCTCCGCCGAACGGAGGAGCCGGGCGGACGCCGCCCTTAGCTTCGCCCGACGCCCGTTTCGCACCGCCGAAACCGACATAGAAGTTCCTTCGGGTACGCGAGGTTGGCGGTTTTCATGATCCGTCGCCCTGAATGGCACCCGCGAATCCGGCAGATTGTGGCGCATGCCACCAATCACCCCGATGGCAAAGCGCCGGAAGCTTTCTAGCCTCGGCGGGTGCATCCCGACCACCCCGATCATCAGCCGTTGCCCGCCAACCGCCCGGTTCGCCGAACGATTGACCCGGCATCAGCCGAACGGAGGGTGGGACGTCATCGCGCCCCGGAACCGCCACGGCGCGGACCCGCCCGGTCCGTGCCCGGCCGGATCGCGGTGGCCACGGGCGTCACCTGCTGCCTCGGCCTGATCGGCGTGGCAGCCGTCGGCGAGACGGGCCCGGCACACCTGGAGGTTCGCGAGGCGGTCGCCGACCGGGCCGCCGCCGACCTGCGCGCCTCCCGCGACTTCACCCGGGTCGCGCCGCCACCGGCCGCCGCGGCCCTGCCGCCGCCGGCTCCCACGCCCAGCGCCACCCCGGCGACGAAGAAGCCGCCGCGCAAGCCCGTGCGTCCACAGCGCCCGCGGCCGGTCGCCGGCCTGGACCAGCGGCAGATGGACAACGCCAAGGCCATCGTCGACGTCGGGCGGGAGATGAAGATGCCCCGCCGGGCCCTGGTCGTCGCGGTGGCCACCGCCATGCAGGAGAGCAACCTCTACAACCTGGCCAGTGACGTGCTGCCGGAGTCCTTCGACCACCCGCACCAGGGCAGCGGCTCGGACCACGACTCGGTCGGGCTCTTCCAGCAGCGCCCCAGCAGCGGCTGGGGCACCGTCGCCCAGCTCATGCGGCCGGCGTACGCGGCCCGGGCCTTCTACGCCGCGCTGCGCGAGGTACAGGGCTGGGAGGACATGAGCGTCACCGCAGCCGCCCAGGCGGTGCAGGTGTCCGCCTACCCCGACGCGTACGCCCGGCACGAGAAGCGCGCCACGACTGTGGTGGCGGCGCTGGTCTGACCCGGCGCGAATCAGGCGGCGCTGCGCCCGGCGCCACCGGGTCGTACGCTCGCCGCGGCGGTGGGGGTGTCCACCGCCACCCGCTCGCCCCGCGCCCCGGCCAGGATCTCGTCGACCCGGGACTCCCGGCGGCGACGCGCCAGCAGGGCCGCCTCGAACTCGCGGCGCGCCCGCACGGCCTCGGCGTACGCCTCCTCCCGCAACCGGCGGGCCTCCTCGCGTGCGGCCTCCAGCTCGGCGCGGGCCTGCGCCAGCAGTTCCGCGGCCTCCCGTTCGGCGGCCGACGGCCGGAACGCGCTCCCCTCGACCGGGGCGGTACGGCGATGCAGGAAGTCGCACAGGTGCAGAGCGTCCGACCGGATCTGGTCCCACTCCCGGCCGGCCCCGGCGGCGCCCTCCGCTCGCGCCGCCAGCCGCCCCAGACGCAGGCTCAGCTCGTCCAGGCAGGCGTCGACCTGACGTCTGTCGTAGCCGGTCTCCACCACCGAGAACCTCATGCGTCGCCCCCCAGGCAGCCGGTGTGCGTCCCCACCTGCCGATCCTGCGGTCCCAGCGCTCCCGGGCGCGGCCGTTCCCACAAAATGTTCAGGATGCGGTGGCCCGGACTTCCCGCCCCTACGGGTGCTTCGGGAGCACGACCACCCGTCCGAAGAACTCGTCGATCCGGCGCACCACGTCGTTGAAGTCGTCCAGGTCGATCGGCTTGGTCACGTACGCGTTGGCCTGCAACGTGTAGCTGCTGACCACGTCGGTGTCGGCGTTGGAGGTGGTGAGCACGACGATCGGGATGGTCCGCAGGCTCTCGTCACCCTTGACCTCGCCGAGCACCTGCCGCCCGTCCATCCGGGGCATGTTCAGGTCGAGCAGGATCACGTCCGGGCGCTGCGCCTCGGTGTGGCGGCCCTCGCGGCGGAGGAACTCCATCGCCTCCTGACCGTCGGCGACCACGTCGATGACCTTGTCGACGTCGGAGTCGGCGAGCGCCTCCTCGATCATCAGGACGTCGCCCGGGTCGTCGTCCACCACCAGGATGCGAACGGGGCTGGGACTGGTCTGACCCATCGGTTTACCTGCTTCTCGGTGAGGAGGGCGTCCGGCCGCGCGGCCGGCTGCTGGCGGGGAAATGTACCGGATCAGGAGGCGGCGGGCGCGGTCGGGTCGGCGGCGTGTCGGCCGTGGTGGAGCACCTCGGCCAGCCCGGTCACCTGGAGCACCCGGTCCACCCGGCCGGTCGCCCCGGTGAGCCGCAGGCAGCCGCCGTCGGCGGCGACGAGATTGTCGCCACGGACGAAGGCCGCGATGCCGGTGGAGTCGCAGAACGTCAGTTCGGTGAGATCGAGCAGCAGCTCGCGGTGCCCCTCGGCGACCAGCCGGTCGATCGCCGAGTTCAACTCTCCGGCCGTGGCGAGGTCGAGCTCGCCGGCCAGCCGGAGGCAGACGCCGCCCCCGTCCCGCTGGGCGTACGTGACGGTGAACGTCACAGTGGCCCCCCTCGCTCCCACCACAGAAAAACCCTTGCAGTGGTGCAAGTATATGGGACGGCCGCCCCGGCGCCCGTCAGCGGCCCGCCGCCGACAACCCGCCCACCAGTGCGCGGCCCCGGTCGAGGAAGGCGGCCGCGCGGGGGAAGTCGCGCAGCTGCTGTCCATAGTGCTCCAGCGTCAGCCCCACCGCGCCCGCCGGCACCCCGCGGCTGACCAGGATCTCCACCAGCCACTCGACGAACGCGGTGAACAGCGTGGCGTCGTCCACGTAGAGCGCGGCGGCCAGGAAGTCCACGATGTAGCCGAGGTCGCTGATCGTGGAGTCGAGCTGCGCGGGGGTGTAGTCGGCCGTCGACGGCACCCGCTCCCGCAGGTCGGCAAGCGCGCTGTCGATCAGTTCGCCGCGCCGCTTGACCAGACTGGCGTACTCGTCGTCGGCCAGGTGCTCCAGCCGCGCGGGCGGCGCCTCACGCAATGCCCGCTCGTCGGCCACCAGGTCCGCTGCGGACGGCGCGTCCGGCGCCCACGGCACACCGAGCACGCGCGCCCAGCGGCCGTCGTCGCCGAAGCCCCGGCCACCGACCACCACCGGCACGTCGGAGCGGCGGCACGCCTCCACCATCCGATGGGCGTGCGGCAGCCGCATCGGCAGGGCGCAGGCCAGCGCCACCGCCTCCGCGTCGTAGCGGTGCAGGTAGGACACCAGGTGCGCGGCCGGGACGCTGGCGCCGAGAAAGACGACCTGCCAGCCGCGCAGCCGCAGCACCTCGGCCACCAGCCGGGCCGGCAGCGCGTGCCACTCACCGTCCATGCAGGCCATCACGATCCGCCCACGGGTGGGCCGGGGATCGGCGTACGCGGCCACCGCGGCGACCACCCGCTCGCTGATGTGGGTGGCGGCGTGCTCCTGGGCGACGCTCCACTCGTTGCGGGCCCAGCGGTCGCCCACCTCGGCCTGGGCCGGGGCGACCAGGTCCAGGAGCACCCGCTCGGCCGGCACGCCCGCCTCCAGCAGCCCGCGGGCCACCGCCACGGCGGCGGACTCGTCGGCGTCGGCCAGGCACTCCAGATAGCGGGCGAAGGCGTGGCCCGGGTCGGCCTCGACGGTCGGCACGGTCACGCGGACGACTCCCTCGTTTGTTCGGTCCCGGCCAGGTCCGGAACCGCGTGCAGGTGCCGCGGCGCCCGCCCGGCCGGGCCGGTGGCCCGCAACGCGAGCACCGCGATGTCGTCGTGGTCGCCGTGTGCGAGCCAGTCGCAGGTCACCTGCTCGACCCGCTCGGCGAGCGCCGGTGCGGGCATCCGGTGGCAGCCGGTCACCGCGTTGAGCAGCCGCTCGGCGCCGAACTGCTCTTCGCCGTGCCGGCCGCCCCGGGCCTCGGTCACCCCGTCGCTGTAGAACAGGCAGGTCTCCCCCGGCGCCAGCTGCACCGTCACCTCACCGATGCGGGGATCGGGCACCACGCCGATCAGCATGCCGCGCAGCGGCACCACCTCGATCTCGCCGGACTCCCGCAGCACCAGCGGCGGCAGGTGCCCACCGCCGGCCAGGGTCAGCGTCAGGCCGCCGTCGCGGTCCGGCCGGGCCACGCCGAGCACCATGGTGGCGAACCGGCCCTGCCCGTGCGCCTGCGTGGTCTCCAGCAGCGCGTCGTTGAGCAGCTTCAGCAGCCGCCCCGGCTGGCTCTCGACCCGGTGCAGCGCCTGGAGGCACTGGCGCAGCTGGCCGGTGAACACGGCCGCCTCCACGCCCTTGCCCGACACGTCGCCGAGGAAGAAGACCGAGCCTCCGTCGGCGAGCCGGTGCGACCCGTAGAAGTCACCGCCGATGCGCAGACCCGCCTGCGCCGGCCGGTACGCGGTGCCCCACTGCACGCCGGACGCGGGAGCCGGCTCGACCGGCAGCAGGCTGGCCTGCAACGTGTCGGCGACCTCGGCCTGGTCGCGGTAGAGCATGGCGGTGGTCAGCGCCGCACCGGCCCGGGCCGCGAACGCGCGGACCAGGTCCACGTCGGCCTCGTCGTACCAGCGGTCGGCCCGCCGGACCACCAGCAGCGCCCCGGCCGGCGCCTCCCGGCCGGGCAGCGGCACCACCCGGGCGGTGGCACCGGAGGCGTCGAGGCCGGGCAGCCAGCCCGCCTCGGCGGCCTGCTCGACCAGCCAGTCCAGCTCGTGCGGCTCGGTGCCGGACAGGCCCGCCTCGATGGCCGCCGGGAGCGCCGGGGCGGGCAGCACCCCGCTGTCCACCACCGGTGCCCGGTCGTCCGCGCGTACCGCGCGCCACCAACGGGCGCGGCCGGAGCGGGGAGCGAGCACCAGGACCGCCACGTCGGCCGCCGTGGGCACGGCCAGGCGGACCACGGCGGCGGCGGCCCGGTCCGGGTGCAGCGGGTTGCCGAGCTTCTCGCCGACCACGGCGAGGAACGCCGAGCGGGCCCGCTCGGCGAGCAGTGCGTCGGCCCGGCTCACGCTCTCGGTGACGTCGTCGACGTACCAGCAGCGCCGGCGGTGGGACAACGCGACCGGGCGTACGCGCAGCCGCCGCCCGTGGTGGGTGAACTCGGCCGGGCCGTCGCCGCGCAGCGGTGCCGGGCCGGCGGCGGCCAGCAGCTCGCCGGGCGTCACCTCGGGGATCAGCCGCTCCGCGACCGGGCTCACGTGCTGGACGACACCGTCGGCGTCGCAGACGACCAGGCCCTCGCGGAAGTACTCGACAACCTCGGACCAGTTCGGGACGGTGAGGTCGCGGTCGGCTGCCAGCCACGGCAGGGCGGACGGCACCGGCGCGGCGGCGGACCACGCCCGAGCCCGTGCGGCACTCGGCGTGGAGAACCGTCCGTCGCCCGGGTCGGCACCCCTGACGTCGGCAGCAGTCACCAGCTGAGCCCCACTCTCCTCGTCGGCGCCCCGGGGCGCCGGACACGGCGCCTGTGGTCACGTCTCCTCGCCCACCCTACGCCGGTATGCCCGTACCGCCACCCCACAGCGCTGCCGGCCGGCTCGCGCGTCCAGCGAAGCCGTGCCGCCGTTGTTACGATCCTGTCAATCCCGGCCCGGCCGGCAGCCCGCGGAAAGGCGTGACGTGGTTCCTCAACGGAGAAGGCCCGAGGCGAGCCCGCTGAGCATCTCCGTGGATGGCTCCGACCCGGCCGTCCCGGTGGTCGTGGTCGGCGGCGACCTGGCGTACGCCACGGCCTCCCCGCTACGCGCCGAGATCGACAGGCTGCTCGCCGGACGCCCGAGGACGCTGGTGTTCGACTTCGGCGGCCTGGAGTTCATGGACAGCACCGGCCTGTCCGTGATCGTGCACGCCTGGCGGGAGGGCCAGCAGGCCGGCACCGTCATCGAGCTGCGCGCGGTCCCGCGTTTCCTCGAGACGATCCTCGACCTGACCGGCGTCACCGGCCTGCTCGAGCGCGCGCCTGTCGACGACCGGCCCGCGCCGGGCTCGGTCGCGTCCGCGTGACCCCGGGGGTTTCCCGGCCGCCCCCGGCTGGGAACATGGGTGCGTGCCCTCCCAGATGTTGACCATCGAGGTGGACCGGCTCGACGCCGGTTCCGCCCGGATGCGGCTGGCCGGGGAGCTGGACTTCGACACCGCGCCGGAGCTCGTCGCCGCCGTGGCCGACCTGCGCCGCGACGGTCACCAGGAGCTGGAACTCGACTTCGCCGGGGTGCACCTCTGCGACTCCTCCGGCCTGAGCGCCCTCGTGGTGATCCACCGGGCCGGCACCGGGGCGATCCGCCTGCTGAACCTGAACCCGCAGGTGCGGCACCTGCTGGACCGCACCGGCCTGGCCGAGCTGCTGGCCGCCCCGCCGCGCGACCTGACCGGCGAGGCCCGCGAGGTGGTCTGACCGTCCACCGCGGCGCCCGCTACGCGGGCTGAGCGGCCGGCGGACAGGGGTGGCCCCCGACCCTGGGACCAGGGGCCGGGGGCCGGGAGGATGGCTCAGGCGGCGGGCGCGGCCTGCCGGTGCGGCGCCTCGTCGCGCGACTGCCCCGCGAGCGGAGGCTCGACGTCCTCCGGCGCGCCGGAATCGGGCGTCTGGAACAGATAACGGACGAAGTCCCCGCTCATGTCGTCGTCGTCCGCCCCGGGCCACTGCCCGACACAGTCGACGCCGATCACCTCGCGTCCGCTGCCGTCGTGGTGCTCCAGCAGGGCCCACAGGGTCACCGGGTAGGAGCGGGTGGCGTCCGGGCCGATCCGCCATCGGGCGTACCAGCCGGGACGGGCGGGGACGATCTCCACGATCCGTTTCATGTCGACCTGCCCTTCCGCGTGCGTCGGAAGTTGTCCGGTCCGTCCGAGCCTGCCGCCCGCCGGGGTGAGCGCTCCTCACCCGCAGCGAATGAAGCGTCCGCCGGGCCGTCCGCCGTTACCTTCCCGGCAGCGCCGGGAACGCGGTCGACGCAAGCGCAACCGACCCAGGAACGAGGTGCGACGATGCGCAAGCAGATGGAGGGCGACAACCAGCGCCGCCGGACCCTGGCCCGCGAGGCCCGCGAGCGAGGGCTGCGGCCGAGCCAGATCGGCGCCAGCCTGAGCGCGTCCAAGCAGGTCACCTCGCTGGACCAGCACGACCGGTCCGGCCCGCCGCCGGCCGGACGGCACAAGCCGGACACCACCCGGGGTGGCCCCGCGCCGCCGCCGGTCGCAGTCGCGGAGCAGCAGCGCCCGCTGCCGGACCCGACGCCGTCACCCGGGGTCTCGATGGGCTACCGGGATCTCGTCGACGACGTGAGCCGGCGCGCCGGGGTGGACTTCACCACGGCCAAGGTCGCGGCGGAGGGCACCGTGCTGGCCCTGGCCCGGGCGCTGGACGAGGCGGAACGGGAGCGGCTGCTGGAGGCGGTGCCGCTGACCCTGCACGACGTGGTGCCGGTGTACGGGCTGGAACGCCGCCGCGACCTGCCCGGCTTCCTGGCCGAGGTGGGCCGGTACAGCCGCCTCACCCCGGAGCAGGCGCGCTACCAGGCCGAGGCGACGCTCGCCGCGCTCGCCGCGGCCGACGCGGATCTGGTCGAGTCGCTGCGCGTACCGGACGAGTTGCGTGACCTGCTCGGGCCGACCGACTTCGGCGGCGGCCTGGTGGGCGCGTCCTCGGCCACCGCGCCGCTGACCGAGGCGGAGCTGCGCGACGCGCTCGCGACGCTGCCCTACTGGTCCAGCGACCGGCGGTCGCTCGTGCGGACGATCGAGCTGCCCGGCGGCAACCTGGACCGGGTGCTCGACCGGTTGGACCGGCTCAAGTCCGACGTCGGACGGTCGCCGCAGATCGGGCGGCCGGACCCGGACAACGCCGTGCTGACGGTCCGGACCCAGCAGGTCGACGGCGTGACGGCGGCGGACGTCGACCTCGCGCACCGGGTGGACGCGGCGGTCGACGAGGCCGGCGCCGGGATGGCGGCCGGCTGAGCCGGCGGCGGGACGGCTCCGGTCCCCCGCGGGCCGGGGCCGCCCGTGGCCGCGCGGTACCGTGTTCCGCCGTGGATCACGACGACGCCGAGACCCTGGAGATCGTGGTGGACCCGGCCCGCCCGTCCGGGCGCACGCTGCTGGCCGACGGGGTCGAGCAGTCGTACGTGGACGTGGCCGACGCCCGGTACCTGCACTTCGAGTACGTGCGGCGGATCGCCGCCGCGATCGACGTGGCCGCCCCGCGGGGCGCGGCGCTGACCGCGCTGCACCTCGGCGGCGGCGCGCTCACGCTGCCGCGCTGGCTCGCGCGCACCCGGCCCGGTTCGGCGCAGCGGGTGGTCGAGCGCGATCCGGCCGTGGTCGAGCTGGTCGGGCGGAAGCTGCCACCGCTGCCGCCGGAGGTGGTGGTGGCGCTCGGCGACGCCCGGGAGGCGCTCGCCGGGGAGCCGTCCGGGGCGTACGACGTGGTGGTGGCCGACGTGTACCGGGCGGCCCGGATGCCGCCGCACGTGGCGGCGCTCGAGTTCGCGGCGCAGGTGGCCCGGGTGCTGCGCCCGGACGGCCTCTATCTGATCAACCTCACCGACCTGCCGCCGCTGGCGCACACCCGGGCGCAGGTGGCCACGCTGCGCGCGGTCTTCGCCGACGTGTGCCTGGTCGCCGACCGGCGGATGCTGCGCGGGCGCCGGTACGGCAACGTGGTGCTGGCCGCCTCGCCCGTCGCCGGGCGGCTGCCGGTGGTTCGGCTCGCCACCCGCGTCGCCGCCGACCCGGTGCCCGGAACCGTGCTGCACGCCGCGACGCTCGACGCGTTCGCCGCCGGCGCGCTCCCGGTCACCGACGCCGACCTGGGCTGAGCGCCGGGTTTCCGCACCGGCGTCGCGGGTAGCCGCGCCGGATGAGCGCCGCCTCGGACCGGTCCACCGCGCGCCGGACGCTGATCGTGATCGGTCTGGTCCTCGCCACAGTGGTCGGCCTGGCGCTGGTCTGGGCCACCCGGCGGGTGCTGGTGTGGGCGCTGGTGGCGGTGTTCTTCGCGGTCGCCCTGAAACCACTCGTGGACCGTCTCGAACGTCGGGTACGCCGCCGCGCGCTCGCCACGCTGCTGGTGTTCCTGGCCGCGTTCGCGCTGTTCGCCGCCGTCGGGGCGCTGATCGTGGTGCCGCTGGTGGACGAGGTGGGCCGCTTCGCCGACCGGGCGCCGGAGCTGGTGCGCGAGGCCCAGGCCGGGCAGGGACCGCTCGGACGGCTGCTGGAGCGCTTCCACCTGCTCCGGTACGCCGAACCCGGCCAGCTCCGCCGGTTCGGCGCCCGGCTCGGCGACCCGACAGTCGGGGTGGTCCGCAGCGTCGCCCAGGCGGTCGCCGCCCTGGTCACAGTGGTGGTGCTGGCGTACCTGATGGTCCTGGAGGCGCCGAAGATCGTCGCCGCCGCGCTGCGGCTGACCGGCGACGGCCCGGCGGCGCGGCTGCGGCGCATCGGGCGTGACTCGTCCCGGATCGTCACCGGCTACCTGACCGGCAACCTGCTGATCAGCGTGATCTGCGGCGGTCTGACGTTCGTCGTGCTGTTCCTGCTCGGTGTGCCCTTCGCCGCGGTGATCGCGCTGACGGTCGCCGTGTTCGACCTGATCCCGCTCGTCGGGGCCACGCTCGGGGCGATCGCCGCGGCCGGCGCGGCGTTCCTGCACTCCCCCACCGCCGGCATCGTGGTGCTGGTCTTCTTCGTGGTCTACCAGCAGGTGGAGAACCATCTGCTGCAACCGGTCATCATGGCCCGCGCGGTCCGCCTGAACCCGTTGACGGTGCTGGTCAGTGTGCTGCTGTCGGTCGAGCTGGCCGGGCTGGTGGGCGCGCTGCTGGCGATCCCGGCGGCCGGCATCGCGCAGGTGCTGCTGCGCGAGTACGTGCCGGCCGGGCGCCAGGCCCTGCCGCAGCCCGCCGACGGCGGACCGGCGGAACCGGCGGGTCCGCCTGACACCGGTCCGGCTGCCGGTGCGATCGCGCCGGAACGGCCGGAGGCCGGCCCGGGAGCGCCGGAACGGCCGCCGGCCGGCGGGTGAGGGCCGGCCGGCGGGTGCGTGCGCCGCTCAGCGGCGGCGGGCCAGCTCCGGTGACTCGCTCTCCAGCGGCACCGCATTGGCCGGAACCAGGCCGAGCTGCACGGCGGGCCGGGGCAGCGTCGCGTCCAGCGCCCAGTCCGCCGCGACCCGGGGACGGTTACCGGGCATCGCGAGGAGGTGGTAGCCCCGCGTGACGGCTTTGGCCGGCAGCCCGGCCAGCGGCACCTTCAGCGGGTTCGCCGCCGCGTCCTTGCCTCCCAGGTCCACCACCCAGCCCAGGTCGTGGTGCTTGTACGACTTACGCACGCCCTGCCCGTACGAGGCGGCGATGTTGTGCGCGGCCAGCTTGCCCTGCCGCTGGGCGTGCTGCGCGGTCATCGCGCACACCTGCCCGGGGCGGGTCGGGTCGGGCACGGCGGCGGCGTCGCCGCAGGCGAACACCTCCGGGTAGCCGGGCACGTTGAGGAACTCGTCGACCACGAGCCGGCCCTTCTCGGTGCGCAGCCCCAGTTCGGCCACGAACGGGTCGGGGCGTACGCCGACGCACCAGATCAGGCTGCACGTCGGGACGTACTCGCCGTCGGTGAGCATCACCCCGTCCGGGGTGGCCTCGGCGACCGAGGTGCCCATCCGCACGTCCACGCCGCGTTTGCGCAGCACCCGGTCGGCGGTGACCGACATCCGCCGGTCCAGTTCGGGCAGCACCCGGGGCGCCACGTCCAGCAGCATCCAGCGCGGCCGGACCAACAGGTGCGGGCGCTGGGCCATCAGCCGGTCGGTGAACAGCTGCCCGTGCGCGGCCACCTCGGTGCCGGTGTAGCCGGCGCCGACCACGACGAACGTGGAGCGGGCCCGCTGCTCGGCCTGATCCTCGGTCAGCTCGGCCAGCTCCACCTGCCGGACCACGTGGTCGTGCAGGAACAGCGCCTCGGGCAGGCCACGGAAGCCGTGTGCGTACTCGGTCACGCCGGGGATCGGCAGCAGCTTGTTGACGCTGCCGACGCTGAGCACCAGCCGGTCGTACGCGAGCTGCCCGTGCTCGCCCTCGACGGAGCGGTAGCCGACCCACCGGTTCTGCAGGTCGACCCGGTCGGCCTCGCCGACCACCACGCGGACACCGTCGAGCGTGCCGGCGAGCGGCACCGCGATCCGGGTCGGCTCCACCACGCCGGCCGCCACCTCGGGCAGCAGCGGCAGGTAGAGGAAGTAGTCGGTCGTGTTCAGCAGGACGATCTCGGCCCGGTCGCGGGCCAGCCGGCGCAACGTCTTGGCCGCGTGGTACCCGGCGAACCCGGCCCCCACGATCACCACCCGTGGTTTCGTCATGCCTGCTGCCGTTCCCGGGCAGACCTGCGACAAACGTACCCATGATCCATCCATCGACGGCTATATGGACATTCCTCGTGATCGGCGCGAGGATGCCGGGATGGGAAACCACGAGACCGCCGAGGGTCGACCCACGAGGTCCAGCCGGCGTACCTTCCTCACCGCCTCCGCCGCGGCCACCGCCGCCGCCGTCGCCACCCCGCTCGCCGCCGCCCCGGCCGCCGCCGCGACCGGCGCGCCCCCGGGCCCGGGCCGTCCGGCCCGGCCGCAGCGGCCCGACCGCGAGCTGACCGCGCTGCTGCGCGAGATTGACAGCCGCCGGATCGAGGCCGTCGTGCGCCGCCTCGCCGCGTTCGGCACCCGCCACACCCTGTCCAGCCAGACCGATCCGGTACGCGGCATCGGCGCCGCCCGCGACTGGATCCACGCCCAGCTCTCCGGGTACGCGGCCGCGTCCGGCGGCCGGATGAGCGTCGAACTCCAGTCGTACGTGCAGCAGCCCGCCTCCCGCATCCCCGTCCCGACCACCATCACCAACGTGGTGGCGACCCTGCGCGGCGACGTCACGCCCGAGCGGGTGTACGTCATCACCGGCCACTACGACTCCCGGGCGACCGACGTGATGGACGCGGTCAGCGACGCGCCCGGTGCCGACGACGACGCCTCCGGCGTGGCGGTGGTGATGGAACTGGCCCGGGTGCTGTCGACCCGCCGCACCGAGGCCACCATCGTGCTCGCCGCCGTGGCCGCCGAGGAGCAGGGACTGTACGGCTCGGCGTACCTGGCGTCGCAGCTGAAGGCGGCCGGCGCGGACGTGCAGGCCATGTTCAGCAACGACATCGTCGGGTCCAGCACCGCCGACGACGGCACCCGCGACCCGCGTACCGTGCGGTTGTTCGCCGAGGGCGTGCCGACCGCCGAGACCCCGGCCGAGGCGAGCGTGCGGCAGTCCGTCGGCGGCGAGAACGACTCGCCGTCGCGGCAGCTCGCCCGGTTCGTCACCGACGTGGCGGAGAACTCCGCCACCGGCATGGACGTGCGCGTGATCTACCGGCTGGACCGCTACCTGCGTGGCAGCGACCACATCTCGTTCCTGCGCGAGGGGTGGCCGGCCGGCCGGTTCACCGAGCCCAACGAGGACTTCGCCCACCAGCACCAGGACGTACGCGTCGTCGACGGGGTGCAGTACGGCGACCTGCCGGAGTTCTGCGACTTCGGCTACATCACCCGCGTGGCGCGGGTGAACGCCGCGACGCTGTGGTCGCTGGCCCAGGCGCCGGGCACACCCAAGGGCGTCACGGTGGTGACCACGAACCTGACCAACGACACCACCCTGCGGTGGCAGCGCGGCCCCGAGCCGGACCTGGCCGGGTACGAGGTGGTGTGGCGGGAGACCACCGCCGACCAGTGGCAGAAGGTGCTGCCGGTCGGCGACGTCACCGAGGTGACGATCGACCTGTCCAAGGACAACGTGTTCTTCGGCGTGCGAGCGGTGGACCGTGACGGGCACCGCAGCCCGGTCGCCTTCCCGAAGCCCGGTAGCTGAGGCCGGTCGGTCACCGCCCCGGCGTCGGGTCCACCCCGTCCGGGGCGGTGATCGCCCAGCGTTCGTGGTCGCGCCACGCGCCGTCGACGAACAGGTAGTCCGGCGAGAACCCCTCCAGCCGGAAGCCGAGCCGGCGCACCAGCCGCTTCGACGGCTCGTTGCCGGGTTGGATGTTGGCCTCCAGCCGGTGCAGACCGAGCGGCCCGAACGCGTAGTCGATCACCAGCCGCACCCCGGCCGAGGCGTGCCCGGTGCCCGCGTACGGGCGGAACGCGGCGTATCCGAGGTAGCCGCCGCGCAGCGCGCCGAGCACGATGCCGCTGATGTTCGCGTATCCGGCGATCTCGCCGGTCTCCCGGTCGCAGAACAGGAACCCGGAGCTGTCCCGCGCCCGGATCTTGCGCAGGTGCGCCGAGTACCGCTGCGCGTCATCGGGCGCGGACAGCCACGGGTGGTGCAGGTCGCGGCTGCGCCGGGCGGCGGCGACGAACTCCGCCTCGTCGGCCGGACGGGGACGGCGGATGGCGACACGTCCGTCACTGCGCAGATATCGCACGGCTCCACTCTCGGACACCGCCCC